>CAKRHL010000005.1 GCA_934338765.1 uncultured Lachnospiraceae bacterium
GTGTGGAGGCATGCCCTGGCAATCTCATGCCGCAGATGATGGCACAGGCAGCAATGCATAATGATTACGATACTTTTGTGAAGTTAAACGGTATGGAGTGTTATGAGTGTGGAAGCTGTACATTTGTATGTCCGGCAAAACGTCCTCTGACACAGACCTTTAAGCAGGCACGCCAGTATGTGGCAGCCCAGAGAAGAAAGAAATAGGAGGTGTAGCATCGTGAGTAATTTATTGAATATTTCATCATCACCACATGTTCGAAGCAAGACCTCTACAAAGTCCATCATGTATGATGTGCTTCTTGCTCTGGCACCGGCGGCTCTGTTCGGAATTTTCAATTTCGGTATCCGTGCCCTGGTACTGATCGTGGTATGTATGGCGTCATGTGTTCTTTCCGAGTACATATGGCAGAAGGCAATGGGACTTCCCCTGACAGTCAGTGATGGAAGTGCTGCTCTGACAGGACTTTTCCTGGCATTAAACTTAAGTTCCAAGTTCCCGATCTGGATGGCGATCATCGGCAGTGTATTTGCCATCATCATCGTCAAGCAGCTTTTCGGTGGACTGGGACAGAACTTTATGAACCCTGCACTTGGTGCAAGATGTTTCCTGATGATCTCTTTTGCAGGACAGATGACATCCTTTGCCTATGATAAGGCAGTAGGACTTAAATACCTGTCCGGCAAGCAGTTAGATGCCATCAGTGGAGCAACTCCTCTGGCAATGATCAAGGACGGCTCCATGAATCTGGATTGGGCTCAGGTACTCAAGATGTTCCTGGGAACTACAGGCGGTACGATTGGTGAGACTTCTGCGCTCTGTCTTCTGATCGGTGCAGCATATCTTCTGATCCGCAAGGTGATCAGCTGGCGTATTCCGGTATGCTATCTGGCAACTTTCGCTGTATTTTATCTGATCTTTGGCGGACATGGTTTCAATCTGATGTATCTGGCAGCAGAGTTCTGTGGTGGCGGACTGATGCTTGGTGCATTCTTTATGGCAACCGATTATGTAACCAGCCCGATCACACCGAAGGGACAGATCGTGTTTGGTATTCTGCTGGGTGTTCTGACCGGTATCTTTCGTATCTTCGGAGCATCTGCGGAAGGTGTATCCTATGCGATCATCATCAGTAACCTGATGGTTCCGCTGATCGAGAAGGTGACAATTCCTGTTCCATTTGGAAAGGAGGGCATCAAGGATGGCAAATAAAGAAGAAAAAAAGAAATCAGAAAATACTCTGATCCATGATACCATTGCACTGACACTGATCACGCTGATCGCAGGTATCCTTCTGGGCGGTGTTTATACCATGACCAAGAAGCCGATCGAGCAGCAGAATGAAAAGACAAAGGCAGAGGCATATGCGGCTGTTTTTGAAGGTGCGGATTTTGTAGACGACAAGGGCATTGATGATGCACTTGCAACGTATAATGAGAAGCTGGCAAACGGCGAGGTAAAAGCAGACGCCATGGGAGAGACACTGAGCGATGTGGAGATCTCTGAGGTCATGAAGGCTCAGAAGGACGGCGCCGATGCCGGTTATGTAGTAACCTGCTCCGGTAAAGGTTATGGCGGTGCAGTTACTCTGGCACTTGGTGTAGACAAGGATGGCAATATCGTAGGTATCCGTGTGACGGACTGCTCCAATGAAACACCTGGTCTGGGGCAGAACAGCTCCACATCATGGAATGAGCAGTATGTCGGCATGGCAAAGGGTGACAGCGGACTTTCCGTCGTAAAGGATGGTTCCGGCAGCACTGATAACGGCACCGTCAATGCTATCAGTGGTGCGACCATCACCAGCCGTGCTGTCACAAGAGCCGTCAACGGTGCATTAGACTTTATCGCATCATTATCAGAATAGGAGGAATGGATTATGAATTCTTGTACGGAACGTTTAAAGAACGGCATTATCACCGAGAATCCTACCTTCGTGATGATGCTCGGTATGTGTCCGACCCTGGCAGTTACATCATCTGCTGTCAATGGTCTTGGCATGGGTCTGACCACTACGGCAGTACTGATCCTGTCCAATGTATTCATCTCTCTGCTTAGAAAGGTGATCCCGGATAAGGTAAGAATCCCTGCATTTATCGTTATTGTAGCAACCTTTGTTACATTGATACAGCTTCTGTTGCAGGCGTATCTGCCATCATTAAATAAAGCATTGGGAGTTTATATCCCACTGATCGTTGTAAACTGTATCATCCTTGGCCGTGCAGAGGCATATGCATCCAAGAATCCGGTACTTCCGTCCGCATTTGATGGTCTTGGTATGGGACTTGGATTTACCTTTGGTCTGACCTGTATCGGTATCTGCCGTGAGATCCTTGGTGCCGGTGCTATTTTCGGTCATCAGTTTATTCCGGATGATTATCACATTACTTTCTTTGTACTGGCTCCGGGCGCATTTCTGGTATTGTCCTTCCTGACAGCGATCCAGAACAAGCTGAAAATGCCGTCTGCTACCAATGTGGACAATGCAGACAGCAATATCGCCTGTGGCGGCAACTGTGCATCCTGTGTAGGAAACTGCAGTGTTGCAAACAAAGGACTTGTGGAAGCTGAGAGAGCGGCAGAGAAAGCAGCTGCTGCAAAGGCAAAAGCAGAGGCCGCGGCAAAAGCGAAGGCCGCAAAAGAAGCAAAGGCAAAAGCGGAGGCTGAGGCCAAAGCGAAAGAAGCCGCTTCTGACGGGAAGGAGGATTGATGGCAGTGGGCGAATTATTTGTGATCATAATATCATCAATGCTGGTCAGCAACGTCGTATTAAGCCAGTTCCTTGGTATCTGTCCGTTTCTCGGCGTATCCAAAAAGGTGGAGACAGCCGTGGGCATGGGAGCTGCTGTTACATTTGTAATTACGATCGCGTCAGCAATAACATATCCGATTTATTATTTTATATTGGAGCCAACCGGTCTTGCATATCTGGAGACGATCGCATTTATCCTGATCATTGCGGCATTGGTTCAGTTTATTGAGATGGTTCTCAAGAAATTTATGCCGGCACTTCATGCATCCCTTGGTGTGTATCTTCCACTGATCACTACCAACTGTGCTGTGCTTGGTGTTGCATTAAACAATGTTACAGATTATGCTGGTGAGAGCTTCGGAATCGGTTTCCTTTACAGTGTGGTAAGAGGTCTGTTTACCGCTCTTGGATTCCTGGTTGCTATCACGATCATGGCAAGCATCCGTGAGCGCAATGAGCATAATGATGTGCCGAAGTCATTTCAGGGTACACCGATCGTTCTTGTTACAGCAAGTCTGATGGCGATTGCATTCTGCGGTTTCGCAGGTCTGGTATAGAAAGGAGGAGACGAAATGGTAACTGGTATTATACATGCAGCGATCTTAGTTGGAGTTATCGGTATTCTGATTGGTCTTCTTCTGGGATTTGCGGGAATTAAGCTGGCAGTGCCGGTAGACGAGAAGGAGATCGAGGTCCGGGAGTTCCTTCCGGGCAATAACTGTGGCGGCTGTGGTTATGCGGGCTGTGATGCCCTTGCAAAGGCGATCGCAGCAGGAGAAGCTCCGGTCAATGCCTGTCCGGTGGGCGGTGCAGCAGTCGCAGAGAAGATCGGAGCCGTTATGGGCGTCGATGCCGGTGAGGCAGTCAAGATGGTAGCCTTTGTAAAATGTAACGGTACCTGTGACAAAGCAGGACTCAAGGCAAATTACTATGGTATCTCCGATTGTAAGAGAGCAGCAGCGATTCCGGGACGTGGTGACAAGGCATGCTCTTTTGGCTGTATGGGATTTGGTTCCTGCGTGGCAGCGTGTCAGTTCGATGCGATCCATGTAGTAAATGGTGTTGCTGTGGTTGATAAAGAGAAATGTGTTGCCTGCGGTAAATGTGCCGAGGAGTGTCCAAATCATCTGATCGAGATGGTTCCATACGATGCTTCTTACGGTGTGGCATGTTCTAATCAGGACAAGGGGCCAAAGGTTATGGCAGTCTGCGATACCGGCTGTATTGGTTGTGGTCTCTGTGTAAAACAGTGCGAGTCAGGGGCAGTGACTGTAGAGAACAATGTGGCACATATTGATCAGAGCAAATGTACCGGCTGTGGCAAGTGTGCCCAGAAGTGTCCGAAGAAGATCATTCTGGTACACTAATTGGTAAAAGCTTTCCGGTGGGATGTCCCCAAAACTGACCGGATGGAAAAGATCATATAAATGCTGTGGGATTTCGGCAGATGCCGGAAACCCACAGTATTTTTTTGAATAAAAATAAACTTTTTAATTCCTATCAAGTTAAAAGGATTGTAAAAGGTGTCAATATTATGTATAATATAGTGTGGAAACAAAGAATTCAAAACGGAGGAAAGAAGTTATGGCACAAAAGGGAGATTTATTATCATTTCGTCCGGACATTAAGGTTCTGGATGCAACAATTCGAGATGGTGGACTGGTAAACGATTTTTATTTCACGGATGAGTTTATTAAAGCTCTGTATAAGGCCAATGTAAAGGCCGGAGTAGATTATATGGAGTTCGGATATAGAGCAGACAAGGAAATGTTTGATGTGGATAAGTTTGGCAAATGGAAATTCTGTGATGACGATGACATCCGTGCTATTATCGGGGACAATGATACCGATCTGAAGGTTTCTATTATGGCAGATGTAGGCAGATGTAATTACAAGCAGGACATTCATCCGAAGGATGAGAGCCCGGTGGATCTGGTGCGTGTCGCTACATATGTAAACACGATGCCTGCAGCGATCGATATGATCGAGGATGCACACCGCAAGGGTTATGAGACCACATGTAACATTATGGCGATCTCTAATGCAAAGGAGTCTGATATTCTGGGTGCACTGGATATGCTTGGAAAGAGTCCGGTTGACGGTATTTATATCGTAGACAGCTACGGTTCTCTGTTCCCGGAGCAGATACGCAGTATCAGTGAGCAGTATCTCGAGATTGGTGAGAAGTATGGTAAGTACATAGGCATGCATGCACATAACAATCAGCAGCTTGCCTTTGCCAATACCATCGAGGCACTGACCAACGGAGTTTCTTATCTGGATGCTACCATGAAGGGCATGGGAAGAGGGGCAGGAAACTGTGCAATGGAGCTTCTTCTCGGATTTTTGAAGAATCCGAAATACCAGCTGTTCCCTGTACTGCAGTTTGTTGAAAAATATATGGTTCCCCTGGAAGAGCAGGGAGCTGTATGGGGATATGACATTCCGTACCTGATCACGGGTCATTTGAATCAGCATCCGCGGACTGCGATCGCAGCGACAAAGGAGAAGAGAAAAGATTTCTCCAGCTTCTACATGGAAGTCGTTGACAAGGATTGATGATACGATGTGCCCGCGGTACCGGATGAAATATTCCGGCGAAGCGGGCTTATTTTGAAAAGGTGGTGAAAAGGGATGCAGATGATGGATAAGGCGAGACTTTGCCCGGGGATGATCCTGGGACAGGATGTGTACAACTTTGCCAATCAGATCGTTGTAAAAAAGGGAACGGTGTTAGATGAGAGGACCATCACCAAGCTGCATCGTTTTGAGATACCACAGTTCATGATCGAGGAGGAGGTCTTAAGTGTCCAGGAGGCAAACTCCTACCATCGTTCCTCCTATTCGGAACGAATCCAGAACAGTCCGGAGTTCAAGAAATTTCAGGAAAATTATGACATAGAGGTGATGAGCTTTCAGAATATGCTCAGCTGTGTCATTGAAAAGAATCAAAAGATTGATTGTGAGGCATTATATAGACAGGTGGTTATGCTCTTAAAGGATACGGGCAATTCCATCAATGCCTTTGATATGGTACAGAATTTAAGACATTATGATGACAGCACATATGCCCACTCCATGAATGTAGGTCTTTTGTGCAATGTCTTTGCAGGCTGGCTTGGATTAGATGAGGAAGGGAAAAAGATTCTGACAGTAGCCGGGATCCTTCATGATATTGGCAAGACCAGAGTGCCACTGGAGATCATCCAGAAGCCGGCGAGACTTAGCGAGGAGGAATATCAGATCATCAAAAAGCATACAGAGTATGGTTTTGCGATACTGACGGAGAATAAGCTGGATTATCATATCCGTTATACAGCGCTGCAGCATCATGAGAGAAATGATGGCAGCGGATATCCTTTGGGCTTGAAGGATGACCATATTGATGAGTATGCCAAGATCGTTTCCATTGTAGATGTCTATGATGCCATGACTTCTCCCAGGGTATACCGGGGACCGACATGTCCCTTTGATGTGATTCAGATCTTTGAGGAGGAGGGCTTTCAGAAGTATGACAGCAGATACATACTGATCTTTTTGCGCCGGATCGCAGAGTCTTATCTCAATGAAAAGATAAAGCTTTCCGATGGCAGATCAGGTAAGCTGATCTATGTGAACACACATGCCTTGTCCAGACCGGTTGTTATGGTGGACGGGAAGGCAATCGACCTGCGGAAGGAAAAGGATCTGCGTATTTTGGAGATTATGTAGTTGTGGCACTGTCTTTATCTCAGACAGTGCTTCAATATTTTTTTATTAAGAGTTGATATTACAATATGAGTGAGGTGCCCTATGAATATCATTTATCCAAAAGCTGAAGAAGAAAAGACCCGTTATCAGGAGAGATATGAGCTGGCGGCAGAGCGCGTGCGCGGGATCCGTCGGGAGACCGGGGAAGGAAGCGCTGTTGTTCCTTTGGATATGAGGGATTATTTTGCAAAGGTATCAGCCTATTTGGTACAGATGATGGATACCTACGAGGAGATCGACAATGGAAGTTTTTACGAGCTGCCTCTGGAGCAGCTGCAGAAGCGCAACCGGGAGCTGTATGAGGACATTCTTCCGGAAAAATATGAAACAAGCTATGCAAACCCTGTGTATGCCATAGACCGGCTAGGAGAAGAGTTTGGCAGGTATCTCTGTGTGCTTTATGCAGAGCTGCGGGAGCTTCTTGTATATATTTTTGAGAAGAGGTTGTTTTTTCTGGTGACAGGGCTGGAGCTCTTTATTGAGATATATGATCTGCTGGAGGATGAAAAATGCGAGCCTCATGAGCTGCGCAACGCCATATATTATTATGTATCTGATTATGCGGATATTACCATTGCAGACAGGACGGAGGTCATGCTGGATCCGGATCACTGCTTTGCCAGATCATTGATCGAGACGGCAGACTTAGATGATCTGAGATATCTGTACTTCTTTGGAGAATATATTGGTGATAATGAAACGGGCACGGCTGCTCATTTAAGGGAAATGGAAGAGTCACGGATCCGGGATATGGCATCCACATATACAGAAGGATACCGCAAGGGATTTGAACTTTACCGAATCGATCTGTCCTGCAAACGTACCGTCAATATCCGATATCGTCTGGGCTTTGAACGGATGATACGTGCTGCCGTGGAGCAGTTCCGGGATATGGGGCTGGAGACAACGATGTATCGTGCTGTGGGAAATCTGATCTATCGCAGTGGCAGGGGGATCAAGGTGGGTTACAGCTCCGCAGGGGCCAATCCGCAGTATGATTACGATCATCGTTTTGATGAGTCATTGATCTTTGGCAAGGCGCTGGCCGATCGAAAGCTGGCACAGCAAAGATGTGCTTACGAGGATTGTCGGGAGCAGGCAGCAGCATTTGCGGGACCTGCCGTGATCGAGGTGTTTGGAGAAGAACCATTTGTTCCGGTGGCCAAAAAGCAGGCGGCGGCCTATACCGAAAAGCAGAGGAAGCAAAAGCTGGAATATCAGTCAGCAGCCTCTCTTTTGTCCAATGAATTTATTCCGGGGGATCAGGTCAGTTTTACGATCATAGCTTATCCGGTTCCGGAGATTGGGTCGGATTACGGAGAGATTTTTGATGAGACGGTACGGGTCAACACTCTGGACAGCGCCAGATATGGTGTGATTCAGCAGAAGCTGATCGATGCACTGGATCAGGGAGAATATGTTACAGTGACGGGGCGGGGGGGCAATCACACGGACCTGACAGTGGCACTTCATCCACTGGAGGATCCGGAGCATCAGACGGATTTTGAAAACTGTCTGGCGGATGTCAATATCCCGCTGGGAGAGGTGTTTACTTCGCCGAAGCTGGAGGGAACCAATGGAACACTTCATGTCACAGAGGTTTATCTGAATGAGCTGAAATATGAGAATCTGTCCCTGGAGATCAGGGACGGCACCGTAGCAGGATACAGCTGCAGCAATTTTGCGACGGAGCAGGAGAACCGGTCGTATATTGAGGAAAATCTGTTATTTCAGCATCCGACACTTCCCATGGGAGAGTTTGCCATTGGCACCAATACCACAGCATATGCAATGGGGAGGAAATATGGAATATCTCATCTTCTGCCGATCCTGATCGCTGAAAAGACAGGACCCCACTTTGCTTTCGGGGATACCTGTTTTTCACATGAGGAGGAGCTGGTGACATACAATCCGGACGGCAAACAGATGGTGGCAAAGGAAAACAGTTTTTCGGCACTGCGTCATACGGAGCCGGCAAAGGCGTATTTTAACTGTCATACAGATGTAACGATACCATATCATGAATTGGGGGATATCATTGTTCACTGTGGAGATGGAAGGGAGATACCACTTCTGCGGGAAGGAAGATTTGTATTGGAGGGTACAGAAGAGTTGAACAAGGTATTGTAAATTTAAGCACAAAAGAATGGAGTCAGTATGAAATCAATTCAAACAAAATTTACAGTCCTGATGATATCAGGATTATTGACAATGTCATTACTTCTGGGTGGAACCTGCCTCACCTATGCAGTGTATGAATGGACGGAAAATCTCAAAACAACACTCAATACGGTGTGCGAGGAGCAGACTCTTCGCATGGACAATCAGTTGGATACGATCAGGCAGGCAACCACGATCATCTATAATTATGCCCTGAGTCGTCTGACATCGGTAAAGGAGCTGCAGGATGAAGCATTTTTTGAGGAGTATAATGAGAAGGTAAGTGCTCTGGCACAAAACGTAGCAGATCATACGGAGGGGACACTGGGCGTCTATTTTCATTACAATCCGGAGATTATGGATCCCGGGGCAGGATTTTTCTGGTCAAGAAAGGAACTAAAGGGGGAGCTGCAGGAGACTTCGCCTACCGATCTGTCCCGGTACACGGAGGAGGACGAGGATAAAACCTGCTGGTATTATCAGCCGGTCAAGGCAGGAGAACCCACGTGGACCCATTCTTATTACAATGATACGATCGGCGTGGAAATGATATCCTATGGTATTCCGTTTTATGTTAAGGGCACTCTGGTGGGTGTGATCGGTATCGACGTTGACTTTTCTTATCTGGTGGATCTGGCCCAGGAGGGAGCCGTTTATGAAAATGGACGGGGCAATCTGGTAGATCTGAAACAGAGACTCGTCTATTTCCGCAAACCGGGCGACAAGGAATGTACGATCCGTACCATTGATATCTCAGATCATTTTTACAATACCCTGAGACAGGCAGAGAACAATAAGGGCAAGCTGCTGCCGTTCTCATATCAGGGGGCAAAGTCCCATATGACATATCAGACATTAAGCAATGGAATGAAGTATGTGCTTCTGGCTCCGGTGGCTGAGACTAATCGTCCGAGAAATCATCTGCTGGTGGCGATCATTCTGGTGACCGGTGGTATTCTTTGCGGTTATCTGATCTTTACCACTTATATGACAAAAAAGATCGTTCGTCCGTTGAAGGAGCTGGATCATGCGGCCCGGGAGATCGCAGATGGAAATATGGATGTCAATATCGCATGTACGACCAACGATGAGGTAAAAACTCTGACAGACAGTATTCTGCAGATGGCGCAAAATCTAAAGTCCTATGTAAAAGAGATCAACGGTCTTGTATATCGGGACGGTCTTACCGGTGTCAAAAATAAAATGTATTATTTTGAATATATCAAATCTCTTTCCGGGGAAAAGGACAATAAACCTTATGCGGTTGTGATATTTTCCGTGCTGGGTCTGGCAAAGGTCAATAAGAAGTATGGGAGGAGTTATGGAGATGCTCTTGTTATGACAGCCTGCCAGGCGATCTGCAGGGAGTTTTCCCACAGCCCGATCTTCCGGATCGGGGGAGACGAGTTTGTTGCATTTCTCAAGGGCAGTGACTATATGAAGCTTGACGAGCTGTTGCAGCAGTTTGAGGAGCATACGAGGGATAAGACACTGGTAGAATCGCCGGATATTCCGGTAGAGATCGTATATGGAGTGGCAAGATCTGACGGGGGAGATGAGGAATACGATGAAGTGTTCCGCAGAGCAGATCAGGAAAGGTTTGACAAGAAAAAATGAAAGGAATTTAAAGAATGCAGAAACAGGATAAGATAGCAGTATTGATTGACGGGGAAAATATATCCCGCAAATACATTAAACTGATATTAGATGAAGTCATAGAATTTGGAACTCCCACGTATAAAAGAGTATATGCTGATTTTTCAGAGGGGAGTGCATCGGCGTGGAAGGATGAGCTGCGTAAGTACGCATTGACACCGATCTTTCAGATCAATTATACCAAAAATAAAAATGCATCGGACTCTGCCATGATCATTGATGCAATGGATATTTTGTATACCGGCAATGTGACAGGTTTTTGTCTGGTGACATCAGACAGTGATTTTACAAAGCTGGCCAATCGTCTGAGAGAGGCAGGGATGCTGGTGATCGGTATGGGAGAGAAGAAGACACCGATCTCTCTGGTTTCCGCCTGCGAAACATTTAAGTATCTCGATCTGTTATACAAGGCTGAGGATGAAAATAAAAAACAGCAAAAGAAGAAACCGGCCGGAGGCGGTGGCGGCCAGTCCGGCAAGAAACAAAAGAAAGAGACCAAAAAGGAAACGGTGCCGGTTTATTCCTATGATGACAGCTTTTATGATTTCTATGATGATCGTTCGGAGGAAAGCTTCATCACAAAGGAGGAGCTGGGAGATGAGATTGCCAATATTATCGATCTGAAGTCCGATGAGGATGGATGGATCAATCAGTCGGAGATAGGTATCCAGCTGTCCAAAAGGATTCCGGGATTTGATCCGAGAAATTACGGCTATTCCAAGCTTGGCAAGCTGATCCGCAGCTTTGATTTTCTGGAGATCGATGCGGTACCAAGTCCTAAAAATTCCAAGCTGAGTATCGTGTATGTACGGATTAAATGATACAGGGGTTAAAAGCAGACAGTAATAATATTATCAAATACATGAAAAGGAGGTAGTGTATGTACGAATGTCCAAATTGTGGTGGAAATCTGCGATATGATATTCCGTCAAAAATGATGGCATGCGCCAGCTGTAATTCTAAGTTTGATCCATATGAAGTTTCAGACAAAAACGGAGCGCAGGAGCAGGAGGAGTACGAAGTAACGGTATTTCGATGTCCGCAATGTGGCGGTGAGATTTATAGTACCGATAATACGGCAGCGGGGTTTTGTACCTTTTGCGGTTCATCGGCTGTATTGGAAAGCCGTCTGCAGAAGGAACACAGACCGAAGTATATCATTCCGTTTGGTCAGACAAAAGAGCAGTGTAAGAAGGCTTATATGAACATGATGGGAAAAGCGGTATTTGCACCGAAGGAGCTCAAAAGCGAGAAACATATTAATGAATTCCGCGGAATCTATATGCCGTATTGGATCTATGATGTACAGCAGGGTGGTGCAGATGTACAGCTCAAGGGAACCACAGAGAAACGAAAAGGTGATTACATAATTACCAGTTATTATAACCTGAACTTGGATCTGAATGCTGATTATGACGGGATTGCATATGATGCTTCGTCCTCTTTTTCGGATACTATCAGTGGAAATCTTGCACCTTTCGATACCAGGGAAATGAAAGAGTTTACGCCGGCGTATCTCAGTGGATTTTATGCGGACAGTGCAGATGTAGACAATTCTCTTTATGCCGAAGAAGCAGAGGAGTTTGCTCTGGGAGAGACACAGAAGTTTATTGAGCAGTATCCAAACCTGCGGAAGTATTCCATCGAGGAGCAGGGAAAGATGCTTCAGTGGAAACTTCACTCTACCGTGGATCAGGTAAACGGAGCCATGTTCCCGGTGTGGTTTATGGCATACAAAAACAACAATCGTGTGGCTTATGCCACAGTGAATGGCCAGACAGGAAAAGTAGTTGCAGATCTTCCGGTGGATGTGCCGAAGTATTTAGGAGCATCTGCCATTCTGACCATCCCGATCTTCCTGTTGTTAAATCGCTTTTTCACTGTGATACCGAGCATTCTTCTGGGAATTGTTGCCATGATCGCGGCAGTGATATCTTTTGTCTATTATGAGCAGATCGATGATATTGCAGCACAGGAAGGCAAGGAAAATGACAAGGGAGCCATTGCGGCAAAAAAACGGAAACAGAGGAAAAATCACAGAAAGGCACCGGGAGGAGAAAATCTTCCACCGAAGTCGGATGCCCAATTGGCGGCAGCTGTTGAGGACGAAAAGAAAAAAGATACTAGAAAAGTAGTGATTACAACAGAAAGCAGCGTAGTGGAGCTGACAGATCCGCATATGGCAATGCGGATGTTTGATACCATCATTATGGTGGTTCTTGTAGCCGGATGTTTGATCACCGGAGGAGTGCTGGAGCAGTATTTTACAAGGATCACCGTAGTGCTGTCAGCAGTGGCAGTCATTGTATTCTGGTTCAGAGCGTGGTTCCGGATGGATGATATTGATGCGAGAAAAGGACGTGGAATGGGTCTGACCTGGATCCTGATCCCGACGATCCTGTCTGTCGCTGTTGCATTGATCAACCCGGTCAGTGATTTGTATTATTATAGCTGTGCCGGTATATTGCTGATCACTATGCTCATTGCACTTGTGGATCTGATCCGCTGTTATAACCTGTTTGCAACCCGGCCATTGCCGCAGTTTCATTATAAGGGAGGTGATGACCGTGCATAATAAGATATCACTATTAAAAAATGTTTCAGGACTTCTTTCTGTATGTCTGCTGGCGGTATTTTGCCTGTTGCTTGTGTCCTCACCTGTAATGGCTGAGGATATACTGGAGCGACCGGAAGGAACTGTTTATACCGATGAGACCACGGGATATAAGCTGGAGATCCATGATGATGCCTCTCTGTTGGAGGACACCCAGCTTCACGCATTAGTAAAGGATATGAAAGGGCTGATAAAGTATGGATCTGTAGGATTTTTTACGACCAATATAGAATATAGTTCCACCTCAGCACTGGCACATGATCTTTACGATAAGTATCTGTGGAAACAGAGCAGTGCAGAGGAGAGCGGCACGATCTTTTTGATCGATATGGAACAGCGCAACATTTATATTTACAGCAATGGTGTGATCTACAAGACCATTACCAATGCCTATGCCAATACCATTACGGATAAGGTTTATAAATATGCGTCCGATGCCGATTATTACCGTTGTGCCAAGGAGGTCTTTGATTCGGAGCTTACTTTGCTGGAGGGAAGAAAGATTGCCCAGCCTATGAAGTATGCAAGCAATATCTTTCTGGCAGCGGCTCTGGCTATTTTGATCAACTATTTACTGGTGAAATTATTCTCCAGAGCCAAAAGTCCGTCTGAGGCGGAGATGCTGGCATCTATTGCAGCAACCCAGCGGATGAATCATGTTGATGTGCAGTTTGAAAGAGAAAGTAAAACATACAGTCCGCGCAGTTCTTCCGGCTCCGGAGGGGGCGGTGGACACAGCGGAGGCGGCGGAAGCAGCGGAGGCGGCGGAGGCCATAGCTTCTAACCGGCAAATGATATAACGATGAGAGAAAGTAAGGGATTTGGAATGTACAAAGGAATGGATTCTTACTGTGGTCTTAGCTGTGGGGAATGTGAATATCGGGAAGAGTTTCACTGCGGGGGATGTGTCGCAACCGGCGGGAATCCTTTTTATGGTCCATGTGAGCTGGCTGCCTGTGCCCGTAAAAAAAGAGTGGATTTTTGTGGCGAATGCAAGGATTTTTGCTGTGAGATGCTTCACCGTTATTCCTACGATGACCAGGAGGGGGATGATCCGAAGGGAGCAAGGATAGAGCGGTGTCGTCAGATGAAAGAATATCTGGTACAGCGTGCTAAAGCGGGGACGGATCCCATCGCAAGATGTGGACAGCATTGTACCCACTGTCTGCAGAGCCAGTGGTGCGGCGGGTGCCGGAGTGATTATGCATGCTGTTCCTTCGGAACCCTGTTTCCGGATGGTCAGTGTGAGAATGTGGTCTGCTCCAGACAGCGTGGGCTGGAGGGCTGTTATCAGTGCTTTGATCTGCCGGCATGCAGTAAGGGTTATTATAATATACAGACAGAATATATTGCCAAGGTTTCAGCCATATTTATTCAGAGGTATGGAAAGGCATGCTTTGAGGAAACCTTAAAGAAAGCCATGGCTGACGGTGTTGCTTATCCCAAGGGATTTAATCAGGCAGGAAGCCTGCGGGCAACCATGGATCTGATGGAGCATTACCGGATGCAGGATGATCTGTTTTGATCTGATCAAAATTTATGAGCGGCGAAATATGAAAGTATAATGCGCGACAGATGGGAAGCATTCGGATTTTGAAGTTATTATCTCAGGAAACGATGGAGGAACAGGCATGGAGGATATGGATTGGAAAATATCTCAGGAAATGATGGAGTTTATAGAGCAGCATCCAAGCTGTTATCATGTAGCGGAGGGACTGGCGCAGATGCTGGAGGAGGGCGGTTTTAACCGCTTATATGAAAATGAAAGATGGAATCTGCAGGCAGGCCGGGATTATTATGTGATGCGCAATGGGTCTTCCCTGATAGGCTTCCGGATCCCGGAGGAATCTCCGGTCAACTTTCAGATCACGGCGAGCCACAGTGATTCGCCAAGCTTCAAGATCAAGGAGCATCCGGAGATAAAGGTGGCGGATCATTATGTTGAGCTTAACGCAGAAAAATACGGCGGCATGCTCTGCGCTCCGTGGTTTGACAGACCTCTTTCCATTGCCGGAAGGGTGATGGTACGGACGGAAAAGGGGATCGGGACGAGGCTTATCAATTTTGAACGTGATCTGGTCATGCTTCCGAACCTGGCGATCCATATGGACCGCAGCCTGAATGATGGATATACCTATAATGCCCAGAAGGATATGATCCCGATCTGGGGAGACGAAAAGGCGGAGGGAACCTTTGCTGCTATGGTGGCAGAACAGGCCGGGGTGGAGGAAACAGATCTGCTTTCCACGGATCTTTTCCTGTACAACCGTATGCCGGGAACCGTCTGGGGAGCTCATGGAGAGTATATCTCAAGCCCTCATCTGGATGATGTACAGTGTGCCTATGCTTCGGTCAGGGCTTTGTTGGAAGGCGGTCATAATGAAAGTATCAGTGTGTGCTGTGTATTTGACAATGAGGAGGTAGGAAGCGGTACAAAGCAGGGAGCGGCTTCCGGTTTCTTGAAGGATACGCTGGGCCGGATCGCAGATGGCATTGGAAAGGATGCAGAGGATTTCCGTATGATGCTTTCCGAGAGTTTTATGATCTCGGCGGACAATGCCCATGCTGCTCATCCAAACCATCTGGATAAGGCGGATCCAACCAACCGTCCCTATATGAATGAGGGGGTTGTGATCAAGTATAATGCCAACCAGAGATACACCACAGATGCGGTTTCTGCCGCTGTTTTTCAGGAAATCTGCCGGAGGGCAGATGTGCCGGTACAAAGCTATGTAAATCGTTCCGATGTGCCGGGAGGCTCTACGCTGGGCAATATTGCAAGTCATCAGGTATCCATTAATATGGTGGATATCGGTCTGGCACAGCTTGCGATGCATTCCCCGTATGAGACGGCGGGGGGTCAGGATACATCTTATCTGCTCCGGGCGTTGCGGAAGTTTTACAGTACGAGGATCTGCCGGTGTGGAGATGAAAGCTATCGACTGCGATAGCAGAATGTGAAGGGAAGTCTGTGCGTAAATGTGGGGAGGAAACAGATTTTCCGGGGAGAAAAATACGAAATATTCCTGTGGTTTTTATTCAGGTGAGAGGAGATGTTCGTGGTGAGCCACGAGAGGAACTATAATATTGAATTATTGCGGGTCATTTCCTGTATTCTGGTGGTATGTATCCATGTATCCAATGTATATAGCAGGGCTTATGGAGAAGTTTCCGCCGGGACATATTTATTTTCGCTTATTACCAACTGCTTTAGCCGTGTGGCGGTTCCGGTCTTTTTTATGATCAGTGGGTATCTTTTGCTGGAGGAAAATGTCAGTCTCCGCAAAAGTGTACACCGGGTTCTTCATACACTTCTGGTTCTGGTATTCTGGAGTGTACTGTACTATATCTGGAATATTATATTCTGGGATGACCGATATGATTTTGCCACACTTTTTGAGGATCCGGTTAAAAAGCATTTGTGGTTTTTATATGCGATCATTGGCATGTATATTGCGCTTCCGTTTTTCCAGCTTTTATTTAAGAAAATGTCACGGCGCCTGACAGAATATTTTGTGATGCTCTGGGTATTTTTCCTGACATTATATTATGTGCTGGCACTGGCGGATATGGAGTTTACATATACGGTACCTATGGTAGGCAATTCCAGCTATCTGGGTTATTTTGTCATGGGGTATATCATACGATATTTCTCCAAAGATTATCGTCTGGGGAGTAAGGTCTGCTTTGGTATTGTATTTGTAGTCGGTCTGATCAATATCGGACTGACCTGCTGGGGAACATGGGTGTCCGGTGGTCATGAAGAAGTCTTCTTCCAGTATCGGAACCCTCTGATCGCCATATGCTCTCTGGGTGTCTTTTCCGGGATCATAGAGCATGGCAGGATACATTTTACGGAAGCACAGAAATCGCTGATGCAGATGATCTCCAGACATTCCTTTACGATCTATCTGTCCCACATTATCTTTCTGGATATTGTGAAAGCGGAAATGGAGCCTTTGGATGTGCCGGGCTGGCTCGGAATTCCCCTTTATACTGTCGGGATTTTTCTGGTTACCTTTGCCTTTGCGGTGGCAGCAGATAATGCCTGGAAGCATTTGCGCCAGTATCTGCCAAAAGCCATTGTGTAAAGTATGGGAATATTTGCGGAGTGGATATTTAGGAGAAGACATATGACTTCATTACAGAAGCGTTTATTTGATTTACAGGATACAAAATACCGGGATTTTCACAGTAAGCTCATCCCGAATATCGATAAGGAATGTGTCATTGGAATACGGACGCCTGTGCTGCGCCGGTTTGCGAAGGAGTTTGGGAAAACACCGGAGATGGAAGAATTTCTGAGGGAGCTGCCTCACTGTTATTACGAAGAAAATAATCTTCATATGATGCTGCTCGCGTCTCTTAAGGATTTCGGACAATGTCTGGAGCAGATCGAAAGATTTCTGCCGTATATTGATAACTGGGCAACCTGTGACCTGCCTCTTCCGCAATGCTTCGCAAAGCATAAGGAGGAGTTACCGGAGCATATCCGGAGCTGGATCGCTTCCGGGGAGACTTATACGATCCGTTACGGGATGGGCGTTCTCATGAGACTCTATCTGGACGGGGATTTCCGGCCGGAATATCTTGAATGGGTGACAGGAGTAAGCTCTGAGGAATATTATGTCAATATGATGACCGCCTGGTATCTGGCGACAGCCCTTGTAAAGCAGTGGGATACAGTGATCCCATATCTGGAGAAGCGCAGATTGTCACCATGGGTACACCGCAAAACTATTCAGAAGGCGGTGGAAAGTTACCGGATCACACCGGAGCAGAAAGTGTATCTGAAAGGGCTGAGATAACAGACAACGTTGATCTTTATCGACGAAAATCTACGTCTCTTCTGCGCTTCTGATCACGATAATATCATTGAGCTTCAGAACCGTATCCTTCTGGGGAAGGATGGACAGGTCGTCTCGCAGGATCAGGTAGATCGTTGCCTGATCGTCATCTTCAATCTCTTCGATGGTCTTTCCGGCATATTGCTTATCTACAAATATTTCTGCAATTTCTTTAATATCCGCATTTCGAAAATTGGACAGAGTGCTTTTCCTTTGATACTGCTCCACGAAACCGGCGCTGATGATACCGGTGGGGATCGCAACAGCACCCACGCCCAGATAGGCGATCACGATCGCCATGATCCTGCCAAGGGGTGTGATGGGGTAAATATCACCGTATCCTACGGTAAGAAGAGTGGACATGCTCCACCAGAGACCGCTGAAAGCATTTTGGAAAACATCCGGCTGGGCATTGTGCTCCACGCTGTACATACAAAGACTGCTGGCAAGCATCAGAACCAGTACAATAAAAAGAGAGGAAATGATCTGGTTCTTTTTTTCGTAGAGAACCGTAGTGATCACATTAAAGGAATCGTATTTCGCATTGAGGCGGAACAAATGAAAGATCCGTGCCACACGGAGCATACGAAAGATTACAAAGCCCGACAGAAAGGATGCCGGTACAATGGTCAGTAAGTCGATAATGCCGTCAAAGGAGATCAGAAAACGAAGCCTTGCACGGCAGAGGGGCATTTCCGGATAGAGATAACCGGCGGTCCAGATGCGGAAGATATATTCCACGCAGAAGATGGAGATGGTGATGACCTCGACCACACGGAACCATATAGACAGAAATGCCAGCTCTTGAAAGGTTTCCATGAAGGTGACAACGATATTGGCAAAAATCGTCAGGGTGATAAATATATCGAAAAACCGGCTGATATGATTGCTCCTGTCACCAATCTGAATAATATTAAATAATTTCTCTTTCATAAGAGGTTACTCCTTCCATAAAACGCTTGACAGCAAGGGCGGCGATATGATAAGGAATCTGTTATTACAATAACCGCACTTCGCCGGATTCAATATCATAGATGGCACCTATGACGCGGAGTCCGGTATCCTCCTCCATATGATGGATCTCCAGACTGTCCTCAATGATCCGGATGCTGTGGGCAACATTTCGCTCACAGGCCTTTGCGGCGTCCGTCTCATCTCCGATGGCAAGACGGATCTCATCGGTGATAAATTTGATGTAATTTTCCGGATTGCCATTCATCGCTGCATCCACGGCACCGCAATGGGTATGCCCCATCACAAGGATCAGACGGCAGCCCAGATGACCGGCGGCATATTCGATGCTTCCAAGCTGGTGGTCATCAATCACATTACCTGCCAGACGGATCACAAAAAGCTCCCCGATCCCGGCAGAAAATATATGTTCCGGAATGACCCTGGAATCCGAACAGGTAACAATGATCGCATAAGGGGACTGACCATGCAGAGAGGTAAGTCTTCTTTTTTCTTTGGAAATATCTCCCACTCCGCATTTGGAGTCAATATATTGTTTATTGCCGGAAAGCAGCTTTTCTACGGCTTCTTTCGCAGTTATCTGTAATGTTGTATTCATTTTATATTACCTCCTCAAACTTTTCTCGCTAAATCGAGATCCATCCAAGAGCATTGGCTACGGAGCTGATCAAAATGATCGCAGCAAAGATCGGACAGAGATATTTGATCATAAAGACAAAGACCTTTTTGCGTCGGAACGGCATACCGTCCTGTGTTACTTCTTCCTCGATCTTGTCCACGCCGATGACTCTGGATACAAGCAGGCAGGTGGCAAATGCAGCAATCGGCATCATGACAGAGTTGGTCAGGAAATCAAAGAAATCCAGAAACTGCATGCCAATGATCTTGATGCCGGCAAGTGGACCGTATCCCAGAGAAGAAAGGCTTCCAAGGATCAGGATAATGACACCGGCGAGGATAGTGGATTTCTGGCGGTTCCAGCCAAGCTCATCCTCAAAGGTGGAAACACAGCTCTCGGTCAGAGCAATGGAGCTTGTGAGAGCGGCAAATAATACAAGGGTGAAAAATAAAATACCCACAGCCGTCCCAAAGCCCATGCTGTTAAACATTTTTGGAATCGTGATAAACATCAGTGCCGGACCGGACTGCAGTGTGGCAGAGTCACCGCCGGAAAAAGCAAAGACAGCAGGGATGATCATAAGACCTGCCATGATCGCGATAGCGGTATCAAATACCTCAACATTCTGTGTGGAGTCCTCAATGGAAACGTCTTTCTTCATATAAGAACCAAAGGTGACCAGAATACCCATGGCAATGGAGAGAGAGTAAAACATCTGTCCCATGGCAGCCACGACGGTCATCCAGGAAAAGTCCTTCAGATTTGGAACAATAAAATATCTGACACCCTTTAATGCGCCCGGTCTGGTAACGGAGTAGATCGTAATGATCACAGAAAGAACCACAAGGATCGGCATCATAAACTTGGAGACACGCTCAATACCGTTTCTCACACCGGCATAAATAATGGCAACGGTGATCAGGGCAAATACAACGAAGCAGAGCTCTGTGGATGTACCGTTGGAAATAAATCCGGAGAAGTAGCTGTCTGTGGCCAGCTTTCCGCTGTTTCCTTTGATGTATTCCAACAGATATTTGATGACCCAGCCTCCGATCACAGAATAATATGGGACGATCAGAAGAGGGATGACAGCGTTGATCCAGCCACCGGCAGAAAGCCAGCTGGAACGGCCAAAGCTGTGGAATGCACCTACAGGACTTTTATGTGTCATACGGCCCAGAGAAGTCTCCGCCATGATCATGGAATAACCAAAGGTCAGTGCCAGAATAATATAGATCAACAGGAAAATTCCGCCGCCGTATTTGGCAGCGAGATATGGAAATCTCCAGATATTTCCGAGACCAACGGATGCTCCGGCGGCTGACAGGACAAAACCGATCTTGCCGGAAAAAGAACTTCGTTTTTTATTATGTGTTTTCATTTTTCACAATCCTCCTTGGTTTGTAGGAGGATTTTTCCTCCTTAAATGGTATCAATACCGTGAAATATCAGTATAACACAGGCAGATCAAAAGGGCAATGACAGGACTTAGGAAAAGGAATACGAGCGGGATAGGATAATATGAGTTTCAAAAAATGAAAAAATTTCAACTTTTGAAAGTGGGTGGCAATTTATGATATAGCAGACTGGCTGTTACAAGAATAAAATGACGAATGCATTCCGGTCAGTGTATAATTTTTCCTGTTTTTTGCATACTATCCATATAGCACAATTATGGAAAGAATGTAAGAAGCAGGAGGAATTTATATATGAAAGCGACAGGGATTGTTCGAAGAATAGATGATCTGGGGCGTGTGGTCATACCAAAAGAGATCCGCCGGACTCTGCGGATCCGTGTGGGAGATCCACTGGAAATATATACGGATCGGGAAGGCGAAGTGATCTTAAAAAAATATTCTCTGATGGGAGATATGGGGATTTTTGCACAACAATATGCAGATTCGCTGGCACAGACCACGGGATATCAGGTGGTCGTGACGGACAGAGAGCAGGTGATCGCGGCCTCAGCGGGAGCACGCAAGGAAATGATGGACAAACCCATCAGCCGGGAAATGCAGCAGATGATCGATGGACGGGAGATTTCTGTGGCTTCCGGAGAAAGCAGGGAATACCGAAAAATTTGTGATGAAGCGGATCCCTTTGCATGGGAAGTGATCTGTCCCATTATTTCCGAGGGAGATGCGGTTGGTGCAGTGGTGATATTTACCCGGAGCCGGAAGGAAAGCCTTGGCGAAGCCGAACGAAAGCTGGCTCACGTGGCAGCAGGATTTCTGGGAAGACAATTGGAGCAGTAGAGACAAGCTCATTGCCGGAAGGTGATGGGCTTTACTTGTAAGATGCAGAAAATATCTGTGTGAACGTAACTGTTTCACAAAAAACAGACCCTGCGATCGCAGAATGTCTAAAAGTGCGGATAAAATCGAAAGAATTGCTGAAAATCCTTGACAAATGGGGGTAATAAGGGTATAAATAGACTTGTAAGTTTTTACGGAAATTTTTTATTAGGAGGAGTTTATCCATGAACAAGACAGAATTGGTTGCAGCTATTGCAGAGAAGTCTGAGCTTTCCAAAAAGGATTCTGAGAAGGCATTAAAGGCATTTATCGACACTGTTACAGACGAGTTAAAGAAGGGCGAGAAGATTCAGTTAGTTGGCTTTGGTACATTCGAAGTACAGCACAGAGCAGCTAGAGAGGGAAGAAACCCACTCACAAAAGAGACGATCAAGATCGCAGCTTCAAACGCTCCTAAGTTTAAGGCTGGTAAGGCTTTAAAGGATGCTGTAAACGAGTAATTTTTGTGAAACAGGATATGCTTTGGGTTGCCGTTCAGGCAGCCCTTTTTTAGGTATAGGAAAATGCTCGTAACGCAGAGCGGGCAAAAAACGAAACAAGAAAGACTTCTTAATTAATAGAAGCTACAGGGGGATTATTATGAGATTAGATAAATATTTAAAGGTATCCAGACTGATCAAGAGAAGGCCGGTTGCCAATGAGGCATGTGATGCCGGCAGGATTCAGGTTAATGGCAAGGTAGCAAAAGCCTCTCTTAATATAAAGGTGGGAGACATCATTGAGATCACCTTTGGGGATAAGGTGGTAAAGGTTGAGGTTCTCAGTATTGAGGAAACTTACAAAAAGGATGAAGCAAAGGAACTGTACCGTGTTCTTTAAGACTTCAGAGGGAACAGATTCTTAATAATTTAGGGACAGGAACATAATCACAGGGCCGTCTGCATATATATTTGTTATGCAGGCGGTTTTTTAGGGAATAGGAAAATGCTCGTAACTTAGTGCAGAGCCAACGAGACTTCCTGCAGGAGTTGGAACAGTTCTCAAGAGTGATGCGGTACAGAAATGGAGATTGATATGGAAGAGAATAAAAATTTACGTGAAAACAGAGGGGTACATAAGGTATATCTGAACGGCCGGCGCACAGCGGTAATGTCCGGGGTAAGAGATGTTCTTTCCTTTGATGCAAAGGAGGTTTATCTTGAGACAGAGCAGGGAATCCTGCTGATCAAGGGGGATGAACTTCATGTAAACCGTCTTTCTCTGGAAAAGGGGGAGGTTGATGTGGATGGAAGGATTGACAGCTTCGCTTATTCCGATAAGGGTGAGGCGGAGAAGAAGGCGGCTTCGTTTCTGGGGAGAATGTTTCAGTGAAACAGGTGATTCAGGATCAGGTATACTTTCAGATCACAACATTGTGTGCCGGAATGTTTATGATGTTTGGATATGATATTTTGAGATTATGGCGGTGGCTGATCCCTCATGGAAGGATCTGGGTGTGGGTAGAGGATATATTGTACTGGAGTATGTTAAGTATCCCGGTGTTTATCCTGTTTTTTCAAATGATAGATGGTGTTCCCAGATGGTATGGGATCGTGGGAATGTTTGCAGGAGGGATCTTATATGAGGCGGGGATCAGTATTCCCCTCCGTACGGGACTACAGAAAATATTAGGCAAATATAATAAAAAAATAGGATTTAGGGTTGCGAAATTGGCTAAAATGTTGTATAGTAAAATAACTGGACCAAATAGCAAAAGCTAGATGGAATGGGTATTCGGAGCTAGTTTCACTGACATTTTATGAGGACACTATATTTGGCGGTTGTTACTGATCGGTCATACCAGATATGGATTGTCCCGGAGGAATTGATCGCTGCGTTTCGTTGGGGGACGAGATGCATATGATCCAAGGGGAGTTGAGGAAGTATTATGGCACGACGAAGGCGTAAAAAGAGGCTGAGTCCATTTACGGTTGTAGGTGTGATCGTATTATCCTGTGTGTTATGTGGCACATTTACTTATAAGACGATCTCATTAAAGGCGGAGTCAGCGAAGTATTCAGCACAGATTGCAGAGCTTAAAAATGAAAAGAAAAAGCTTAAGGAGCAGAAGGCTGAGATTAAGGATTATGAGTCCTATGCAAAGACAAAGGAATATACCGAGGAGGTTGCCCGCGACAAGCTGGGTCTTGTATATCCCAACGAGATTATTTTTGAACCAAATGACAAATAATGAGAGGAGTTTCACAGAGATGTGGGACTCTTTTTTCATGCAGCTGTTTTTGTGTGATTTTGTCGAGAAAAATATTCTGGACAGGTTCCCGGTTTTGACAAAAAATTTGAAAACTCTTTTTTATACTTTGTTGCACTGACGAAAAAAGAGGGGGATGTGTCATGAAAAAGATTCATAAAAAAATGTTGGTGCAGCTGTTGTTTGGCTTTTTGATCGGTCGTGTGGTCCTGCTGGAACGAAACCCGGCAGGGGCAGCTTTCTTTGCCGGAGCGTTTGCACAGGGGACTCCTGTGTTCCCGTTGTTTTTTTCGGTGGGGCTTGGTATGCTGTCGGCTTTGCCGTTGGAATCGGTACTGCGTTATGGTGTCAGCATGCTTGGAGTCGTGATTACCGGCAATATAGTAAAAAAGCAGGGACTAAAATGGAATGTGTGGTATTCCTCCGGTTTGATGGCGGCTACGCTGGCAGTCTTATCCGTTACACAGTATACGATCCTGCCATATCAGTGGAAGGACATTTTATTTACCATACTGGAGCCGGTTCTGGTGGTGGCGCTGGCCAGAGTATTTTGGGACGGCCAGCAGTATCTGTTTCATTACCGGAGAGGGCGTCAGCTTGCACAGGAACAACTGCTGAGCCTGGTACTGATGGCCATGCTTGCGTTATACGGTATTCCGGAGGTGATGATCAGTGATGTTTCACTGACGGCACTTGTGGTTCTTTTACTGGTGCCTTTTGCAGGGTATCAGTATGGAATCGGTATAGGGGCGGCAGCCGGAGCGGCAGGAGGGATCATTCTCACACTGCTGGGAACGGACGCCGGGATCGTGGGGAGTCTCTGTCTGCTGGGAATGGTCGTGGCCGTATTCCGGGACAGAGGGAAAATGTGGAGTTTGTCAGCATATTTGCTGGGAGCTTTTGGGATTGGGATCACTCTCAACCGGGAAATGATCGGTCTGGGAATGATAAAAATGCTTGTGGCTGATAGTCTTCTTCTGGCCCTCATGCCGGACAAGCTGCTTCGCAGGATACGAATACCGTTTCGTGGATACTGCGATATGGAGGAGAACGGGGAGGGCCGGCATATGAAGAATAAGCTGGAGGAATTTTCGGATTCCTTTGGACAGCTTGCCCGTGTGCTGCATAAACAGAGTGAGGAAAAGACAGGCGTTAACCGCAGGGATGTGAGACTTCTCATGAAGGAAATGGCGGAGCAGGTCTGTGATAAATGCAGCAACCGGGAATATTGCATGGGACAGGTGGCGGTCAATCGTCCGGAGGTGGTGTCCCATCTGATGGAGGTACAGGAGCAGGGGATGTTGCGGATTGACCAGATGCCGGCAGAGTTTGTGGAGGAATGTATTCATCCGGACTGGTTTCTGATGGAAGCCAATCAGGGACTTCGTATGGCGCGCACGGTTATGAGTTTTCAAAATCAGCTGGCTCAGAACAGGCGTGTACTGGCAGGCCAGATGGAACAGGTGGGGGCACTTTTCCATGAGCTGGCAGGCGAAACGGGGCAGTCTGCCAAGGTGCCGGAGGAGATGGAAAATGTTATAAGACGGGAGCTGGCGGGGCTGCGTGTAAAAGTCAGGGAGCTGATGGTTTACAGAGATAAACGCGACCGTCTGGAGATACATATGAAAGCATATACCATGAAGGGGCGTCTGGTGACGGCAAGGGAGACGGCGGGGGTGCTGTCAGACCTGTTTGGAAGATCCTTTATGCCCTCCAGAGAAAGTCATAATGTCATCCCAAAAAACGAAACAGATATGATATTTGTAGAAGATACGCCGTTTCTGGCGGTGACAGGTGTGGGGCGGCGGATGAAAGAGGGTGAGGATGTTTCGGGGGACAATTTTTCCTGTTTGTCCCTGCCTGACGGAGAGCTGCTTCTGGCGTTGTCGGATGGCATGGGAAGTGGAAAGGGGGCTTTTGGGGAAAGCAGAGTGGTGATCGAGCTGCTGGAGCAGATGACAGAGGCTGGCTTTTCGAAGATATCGGCGTTGAAGCTGATCAATTCTCTTTATATGCCGGAGGCGGTGCAGACAAGCTTTGCTACGGCAGATGTAGTAGTGCTGGATCTGTATCGGGGCAGCTGCCAGTTTATGAAAAACGGGGCGGCCGCCACATGGATCCGCCGGGAAAACAGTGTGGAAAGGATCGAAGGACAGGCATTGCCGGTGGGGGTGTATCAGGATGCCGAGCCTTATTTTGAGAAGACCGAGATATATTCGGGGGATTATGTTATAATGATGACAGATGGCATTGTGGATGCATTTGCCGGCAGGGAAGCTGAGCTGGAGAAAATGCTGCAGGAGCACAGAATTGTCAATCCCCAGGAGCTTGCGGAATATATTGTAGATGAGGCCGTAGCCCGGAGTGAGGGCATAGTGAAGGATGATATGAGTGTCGTGGTAGCGGCAGTCTGGGAGAGAACACGGGAGAATTCGTATGTGCCATCGTACAAAAACAGGCAGGTCAGACTGTCGTAAAGGAGAGAAAGGAAGCAATGAAACTGGAATCATACCAAGAGATGAAGGCTTTTTGTGAGAAAAATCATCTGCTGGAAAAAGGTGACCGTGTTTTGGTGGCATTTTCCGGTGGGGCAGATTCCGTATACCTGACACTGGCATTGCTGGCTTTGTCCCGGGAATGGGACTTTGATGTGGAGCTGATCCATGTAAATCATCAGATCCGTGGAAAGGAAGCGGACAGGGATGAGGCATTTTGTGAAAGTTTTGCAAAGGAGCATGGGATCAGGCTTCATATCTGCAGGGGCAATGTACCCAAAATGGTACAGGATCAGAAATATTCCCTGGAGGAGGCTGCCAGGATCTACCGGTATCAGTGCATAGAGGAGACGGCAGATCAGTATGGTTTTCAGAAGGTAGCAGTGGCACATCATCAGGATGATCAGGCAGAAACGGTTCTTTTTCAGATGCTGCGGGGAAGCGGTGTACGGGGGATGGGAGGCATGCGTCCGCAGAATGGCCGTTATATCAGGCCTCTGCTTTTTCTGCGCCATGATCAGATTGTCCATGAATTGGGACAGATCGGTCAGCCGTGGTGCGAGGACAGTACCAATCAGGAGGCGGATTGCAGCCGCAACAGTATCCGGTTGAATATACTGCCTATGCTGGAGGAGACTGTCAACAGCAGGGCATCGGAGCATCTGGCGCGTGCGGCAGCCCAGATGCAGGAGGTACAGGCTTTTCTGGAGGAGGAGCTTAAAAAACGTCTGCCGGAGCTTGTGGCAGATTTCTCAGGAGAGGCATTTGGTGGAAGAGAAGGGCTTCGGGCTGGGATCAGAGAGGTGGAAGCCCTTCCCGGGGTACTCCGGAGGGAGTTTGCGCACTGGATGATCACGGAGGCGGCGGGACGGCAGAAAGATATTACCGGCCGCCATGTGGAGGCACTCCTTGCGCTGGCGGAGGGAGAAAGCGGCAAGCGGATCGATCTGCCGTACGGCCTTACGGCGGGAAGGGATTATGACATCCTCTGGATCCGCAGAGGAAAGCCGGAGCAGGCAGACAGAAGAGAGCCGGGATCCGGAGAGAGCAGTGAAGGTGTAAATGCTGTATATCCGTGCTGGAAACCGGGGCAAATAGAACCGGGAAGCGTGGCGGTGACGGGCATTAACGGTCAGAAAATGAGATTTTTCTGTGAAAGGAAGAATTTTTTCGAAGCATTTGAAGATAATGAAAGAAAAATACCCAAAAATAACTGTACGAAATGGTTTGATTATGCTAAAATATGTGGTATGCTTGAATTTCGTCATCCCGGGGAAGGAGACTTTCTGTGGCTCGATGAACGAGGAGATCATAAGAAACCGTTGAATCGTTTACTGATCGACAGACATATTCCTCGAGAGGACCGGGACAGGATATGGGTATTGGCCGATGGGAAACATGTTGTTTGGATCCCGGAGCTTGACAGGGTCAGTGCCGGATATTATGTATCGGACGGGACAGAGGAAATTTTGTGTATCAATACAATTACTGAGAGTGAGAAAAAAGATGAAAGAAATAGTACATGTTATGTTTTCCCGGGAGCAGGTGGAAAACAGGATTAAAGAGATGGCAGAGCAGATCAATGAGGAGTATGGCATGAAACCCCTTCGTCTGATCTGTATTTTGAAGGGAAGCGTGTTCTTCTCATGTGAGCTGGCAAAGCACTTAAAGATGCCTGTAACGATTGATTTTATGTCTGTATCCAGCTACGGAAACAGCACTTCCAGCTCAGGAAAGATTACGATCAAGAAGGATCTGGAGCAGTCCATTCAGGGAGTAGACTGCCTGTTGATCGAGGATATCATCGATACAGGTTATACACTTTCCATGCTCAAGCCAATGCTTCTGGAGAGAAAGCCGGAGAGCTTTAAGATCTGTACCCTGTTAAATAAGCCGGATCGCAGAGAGGTTGAGATGGAGGCAGACTATACCGGATTTTCTATACCGGATGAGTTTGTGGTAGGCTATGGTCTGGACTATGCACAGAAATATAGAAATCTTCCGTTTGTAGGTACACTGGAGTTTGTTGAGGAGTAATTAACTAATCTATGGAAGAGTTCCCTGGCAGGAGGGAAAGCAGTTGTACTGCACAGACAATGAAGCAGGAAGTCCTGTTTCATTCTGAAATAAATATCAGGTAAGGAGACATTCATGAGGCAACAGATGAGAACAGGGATCGGCTTTTATCTGCTGATTCTGGTGATTATTGCGGCTGCCGTCTATGTTTCGGGGACACTGGATCAGGGTGGACAAAAGACATACAATATTGTCAATTTCACTCAGGATCTGGAGGATGGAGATGTCACTTCCGTGGCAATCCTGCCCAATGAGGAGGTGCCTACCGGAGAGGTAGACGTCCGCAAGAAAGACGGTTCTGCGCAGAGCTTTTATGTATCAGATGTAACAGAGGTAGAGAAGCTGATCCGGAGCAAGGACAGCAAGCTGGCAGATAAGTATGTGATGAAGGATGTGCAAAAGCCATCCTGGATCATTACGACACTTCTTCCGTATCTTTTAGGGATCATAGCGATCTTCTTTTTATTCTCGTTCCTGTCGGCACAGACCGCAGGGCAGGGGGGCAGCAATGCTAAGATGATGAATTTTGGCAAGAGCCGTGCCCAGAGGATCGATCCGGATGATCCCAATGCCAAGCATTTTAAGGATGTGGCAGGCTTAAAGGAAGAGAAGGAGGAACTGGAGGAAATCGTGGATTTCCTGGCAGATCCTACCAAATATACCGAGAGAGGCGCCCGTATTCCAAAGGGTATCATCCTTGTGGGACCTCCGGGAACAGGTAAGACACTTCTTGCCAAGGCAGTAGCCGGAGAGGCAGGGGTTCCGTTCTTTAGTTTATCCGGTTCAGATTTTGTGGAGATGTTTGTGGGTGTCGGTGCATCCCGTGTCCGTGATATGTTTGCGGAGGCCAAAAAAAATGCACCGTGTATCGTATTTATCGATGAGATCGATGCGGTAGCCCGCAAGAGAGGTACCGGTCTGGGCGGCGGCCACGATGAGCGTGAGCAGACGCTGAACCAGATGCTGGTAGAGATGGATGGTTTTGGTGTCAACGAGGGAATCATCGTGATGGCAGCAACCAACCGTGTAGATATTCTTGATCCGGCGATCCTTCGTCCGGGACGTTTTGACCGCCGTGTGGCAGTGGGCAGACCGGATGTCAGAGGACGTGAGGAGATCCTTGAGGTTCACTCCAAGGGTAAGCCGTTAAGTGATGACGTGGATCTGGAAAAGGTGGCAAGAACAACCGTAGGTTTTACCGGAGCAGATCTGGAGAATCTTATGAACGAGTCTGCGATCGCCTGTGCCAGAGAAGGGCGTCCATGCATTACGCAGGCAGATATCGACCGCTCCTTTATTAAGGTGGGGATCGGTACAGAGAAGAAAAGCAAGATCATTTCCGAGAAGGACAAAAAGATCACGGCATATCATGAGTCCGGTCATGCGATCCTGTTCCATGTTCTGCCGGATGTGGGACCGGTGCATATTGTTTCCGTGATCCCGACCGGACAGGGGGCGGCAGGTTATACTATGCCTTTGCCGGATAAGGATGAGACCTTTACGACCCGCGGAAAGATGCTGCAGGATATTATGGTCAGTCTCGGCGGCCGTATCGCAGAGTCTTTGATCTTTGACGATATCACCACGGGAGCATCCCAGGATATTAAAACGGCGACAGCAACTGCCAGAGACATGGTCACAAAGTATGGCTTTTCTGATGCGATCGGTATGATCAATTATGCCGACAGTGATGAAGTATTCATTGGAAATGATTTTGGCCACACCAGCAGAACGTACAGCGAAGAGACAGCAAGGGACATCGATAAAGAGGTCCGTGCGATCATTCAGGACTGTTACAGGAAAGCCCGTACCATTATCGAGGAGCATATGGATGTGCTCCATGCGTCAGCAGAGATTCTGATGGACCGGGAGCGTATTACCAGAGAGGAGTTTGAGGCTCTCTTTGAGAAGGATCACGAGGAGCACGCAGAGACCGGGACAGCATCGGCTTCTGAGGAGACAGCAGAGGATACAGATACAGCAGTGTCCGGCGATAAGACATCTTCAGAAGAGACAGAAGGTTCTGACAAATAAGACGGTTATCAACGTATTTGATAGAAATGACAAAAAACAGCTATCATTTTCCGTTTTTTTATGGAAAATGATAGCTGTTTTTTAGAGGAAAGCAAAAATGCACAAAAACTTTTTGGAAAAGATGGTAAGTTTATGCACACTTTATCAGACCCTGCTGTTATACTAATCATCGTAAACCCCAATACATTATATAGTTTTTGCTACACCCCATAAGTAACAAAAATACCTTCTCCAAAAGGGACAGCTGTTCGTAGGCTGTCCCTTTTACATTTCTGTGACCCAAAATTCTTTTTTCAAATTTGGACTTACAAAAATACTCAAATAGTGGTATAATCACAATAGTACATGGAACGATATCAAACGCCGGAAGCTCTATTTACAGGGGCTTCCGGTTTATCTATGGTCAAATGTAAGTATCTATATGAAATGGAATCGATTGTATGAAAAGAGGGAAATTATGTATCAGGTCAATGACAGCGTGATGTATGGGACACATGGGGTGTGTGAGGTGACAGCAGTAGGGCGATTATCTATGCCTGTGGCAGATCGTAAGCAGAAGTATTATACACTTCGACCGGTGTATCAGAAGGATTCGCTGGTATATGTGCCGGTGGATCATGTCAAGCTTCCGATGCGGCCGGTGCTTAGCAAAGAGGAGGCGGAGGAGCTTGTGAATGAGATTCCTTCTCTGGAGACTATCTGGATCACAAATGAGAAGGAGCGGGAGAGCCGGTATAAAGAAGCGGTGCGCAGCGGGGACTGCCGGGAACTCGTCCGGATCATCAAGACAATATATCTGCGCAGAAAAGAGCGTACTGACGATGGAAAAAAAGTTGCGGCGGTGGATGAGCGGTATTTTCATCAGGCGGAGGATCTTCTTAATGGAGAGCTTGCCTATGCGCTTGGAATGGATATGAGCCGGGTGGGAGATTATATTGCCGGACGGATCGGATAATACCGGATAATTTCTGACAGACAGAGCAAAAGCCATGATCGTATGTTATGGATCATGGCTTTTGCCGGTTTTATATTAATCTTCATTTGATGTGTCGGATTTTTTCATCTGTTTGCGGTATTCTGCCGGACTCTGATGGACATATTTTTTGAATTTGGTATGGAAATAATCTACATTCCGGTAACCGACCTTTTCGGCGATCTCATATACCTTCAGAGAGCTGTTCTCCAGAAGCTCCTTGGAGTGATCGATCCGGATCTTGTCTACAAAAATATTAAAGCCCTGTCCTACCTTTTTGGTAAAGATCTTGCCCAGGTAGGAGCTGTTATATCCAAAAAGAGGAGCGATATTTTCCAGCTTGATATTGTCCATATAATTGTGCTCAATATAATGAATAATATCGTCCATGACACTTTCACTGGAAGGATTGCCAATGGTGCGGATGATCATTTCAAACTGTTCTGTAAAGAAAAGAATGATCTCATATAAATAATATTTTTCGTTAATAAATTCTATGATCTCTGCGTTGCTTGGAAATGGTATGTCCGCATTATGGTACAGATGAAATATCTTTTCTTTGATGGAAAGATACAGATCTGTCAAAAAAAGTTTGATCCGTGGAATATCCTCCTCACAAGAGTACAGCTTTGTTTCCAGATCGTGAAGCATCTCTGCCATCTGATTGCGTTTGGCGGCCTGGATATAACCGATCAGTGTCTCACAGTAATATTGCAGCACCTCCGGAGTTAATGCAAAGAGATCTTCTTCATCCTGCTTGGGCAGCTGGTCATATCCGATCGTATGCTGGCGGTGCTCGCAGAAGAAACGGCGCTGCAGCAGACGGAGAGCTTCCTGATAGGAAGTATGGACCTCGCTAAGCTCCTTTACCGGTCTGCCGTAGGTGATAAAAAGAGAATCCAGCGGGGAATCCTTCTGAGGCTTTTGCTCTCTCTCATAGTGATCCAGAAACTGCTGGAATTTGTGGAGAGTAAACTCACCCTTTAACAAAAGGATCTCATTGTCGTCAATGGTGATCTGCTCATAGGAGCTGTTCTTCTCGTTGGTGACCTTTAACAGGTCGGCAAAGCGGTAAGACATCTGTGTGGCATTGTGGCTGTATTTCTCGTAGATCACAACCTGGTACTCATCTGCATCCAAGTGAAGATCATCCACATTGATCTGGT
>CAKRHL010000006.1 GCA_934338765.1 uncultured Lachnospiraceae bacterium
ATTGCCCTGTTGATTGGATTTGGTGCCGTGGAGTTTGTTATTCTGATCTTAAAACTGTTGTGGCTGAGACATTAGTCATTGACGCAAAATCAAATAACTCTAAGAGCAGAAGTGAGATCCTCATTCGCGAATCCTGCTTCACATCTTCGCAGCAAATTTCTCAGAAATGGAGGGATATTATGGACACACTTCATTTTCTTTATCATACGACACCGGGCAGACTGCTTCTAAAGACCCTGACTGCTCCGGCATTATCCCGAGCCTGTGGTGCCTTTCTGGATTCCAGTCTGTCCCATTTTCTGGTCAGACCCTTCGCCCGCCATAACCGTATTAAGCTTTCGGACTATGAAATGGACAATGTGCATAGCTTTAACGATTTCTTCTCCCGAAGGATCCGGGAGGAACTTCGTCCTATTGACCGGGAGCCGAAGCATCTGATCGCTCCGTGCGACGGTCTTTTATCTGTCTGGCCGGTTCAGGGAGACACGGTTCTGCCCATCAAACAGAGCCATTATACGTTACCGTCCCTGCTTCACAACAAGAAGCTGGCAGCCCGCTATCATGGAGGATACTGTCTGGTCTTTCGCCTTTGTGTGGATCATTATCACCGCTACTGCTATGTGGACTCCGGCACCAAAAGCAAAAACTTTTTCATCCCCGGCATACTCCACACGGTACGCCCCATTGCCCTGGAGCAGGTACCTGTTTTCACGGAAAACAGCCGGGAATACACCCTGATCCGAACCTCTCATTTCGGTACTGTCACCCAGATGGAGGTAGGTGCCATGCTGGTGGGACGCATTGTTAATCACGAGGATGAGGGAACCGCTGTCCGTGGGAAAGAAAAGGGATTTTTTCAATATGGTGGCTCCACGATCATTGTGTTGATCGAACCGGAGCATGCACGGATCCGCCAGGACCTTTTAAAGCATTCTCTGCTTGGAAAAGAAACCGCAGTAAAAATGGGAGAGGTGATCGGACATGCAAAACAAACTTAAATCATTGATACCAAAGTATGCCATTCTCCCACTGGGACTGGCCCTTCTGGTCAATGCATGCGTCTATACCGGAGTCGGACAGCTTCGCCGTTTTCTGACCTTTTCCATCTGGGAGACCTCCATCGACAGGGCTCTTCCCTTTGTTGCTCCTTTTGTGCTTTTTTATATCTTTGCATTTGTACAATGGGGCGTCAGTTATATTTTCATTGCCAGAGACAGCCGGGAGCTGTGTTATCGCTTTGCAATCGGTAATATCTGCGCCAAAATAATCTGTCTGTTCTTTTTTCTGCTGTTTCCAACCACACTCATCCGTCCGGAGATCACCGGAACTGATCTGTGCAGCCGTCTGGTTCAGCTGATCTACACCATTGATGCCCCGGTCAATCTTTTTCCGTCCATTCACTGTCTGGAAAGCTGGGCATGTATTCGTGCCGCCTTTCTCTTAAAAAGTTCAAACCGCACCTACAAAGTCATTACAATCTTGATGTCTTTGGGCGTTTTTGCATCGACCCTGCTGATTAAACAGCATGTGATCGTAGATGTATTTGGTGGGATTCTGGTATTTGAGGTGGGATTCCGGATTGCGGGAAAGATACGTGAAATTGATAAATAAAAAATTGAAATATGCAAGAGGGAGCTGCCACATCATGACAGCTCCCTCCTGACTCTATTCTATATTATATGATTTCTAACAGATCTCCGCACCTGCCGGCATCTCCTTCTCCGGCGTTACCAGTGCCAGATTGCCGTCTGCGTCCTCTGCGCAAAGAAGCATTCCCTCAGACAAAACTCCGGCGAGCTTTGCAGGCTTTAAGTTTACAAGGACCATAACCTTCTTGCCCACCATCTCCTCTGCGGAGTAGTGCTGCTTGATTCCGGATACGATCTGCTTGACCTCACTGCCGATACGTACCTGGGAGCACAGAAGCTTCTTGGACTTCTTTACTTCCTCGCATGCAATGATCTCGCCTACCTGGAACTGCATCTTGGCGAAATCGTCAAAGGTAATCTCCGGCTTTGCCTCAATGTCGATAACGTTTTCCGGAGCACCACTGCCGTTGGCTGCTGCCTGCGCCTTCTGGATCTCCTCTGCCTTTGCTTTTACCTCGTCCATATCAAGACGGGCAAACAAAATCTCCGGCTTCTCTGTGACCTTTGTACCGTTTACATAACCCCCGAAGTGATCCATCTCCTCCAGCGGACGCTTTGTTGCACCGATCTGGGCAAGAATACGATCTGTCGTATCCGGCATAAAGGACTCCAACAGACTTGCTCCAATGGTAATGCTTTCCAGCAGATTATAAAGCACCGTAGAAAGACGGTCCTTTTTCGCCTCATCCTTTCCAAGGATCCAAGGCTCTGTCTCATCAATATATTTGTTACATCTCTTGAATATGGTGAATACCTCAGTGATAGCATCTGCCACACGAAGCTCGTCCATCTTCTCCTCAACCTTCTTTGGTGCTGCCAGTACCACAGCCTTCAGATCATCGTCTACGGCCTCTGTGACACCCTTGTCCTCTGCAACACCGCCAAGATATTTGTTGGTCATAGAAATAGTACGGTTTACCAGATTGCCCAGTGTATTGGCAAGGTCAGAGTTCATACGCTCTACCATGAGCTCCCATGTGATAACACCGTCATTCTCAAACGGCATCTCATGGAGTACGAAATAGCGGACAGCATCTACACCAAACATATCTACAAGATCGTCTGCATAGATTACATTTCCTTTGGATTTACTCATCTTGCCATCGCCCTGCAACAGCCATGGATGACCAAATACCTGCTTCGGCAGCGGCTCACCCAGAGCCATGAGAATGATCGGCCAGTAAATTGTATGGAAACGGATGATATCCTTTCCGATCAGATGGAGGTCTGCCGGCCAGAACTTCTTGTAAAGATCCTCACCGTTCTCATCGAGGCGATCCTCCCCGTCCACATCATAACCGAGACCGGTGATATAGTTGCTGAGTGCATCAAGCCATACATATACCACATGATCCGGATCGAAATCTACCGGGATACCCCATTTGAAAGAGGTTCTGGATACACAAAGATCCTGCAGACCCGGAAGAAGGAAGTTGTTCATCATCTCGTTTTTGCGGGACTCCGGCTGAATAAACTCCGGATGTGTATTGATATGCTCGATCAGACGGTCTGCATATTTGCCGAGCTTCAGGAAATACGCCTCCTCCTTTGCCGGCTGGCATGGACGACCGCAGTCCGGACACTTTCCGTCCACAAGCTGGGACTGTGTAAAGAAGGACTCGCAAGGAGTACAGTACATGCCCTCATAAAATCCCTTATAAATATCGCCCTGGTCATAAAGCTTTTTGAATATCTTCTGTACCTGCTTCTCATGATCCTCGTCTGTCGTACGGATAAAACGGTCATAAGACGTATTCATAAGATCCCAGATCGTCTTGATCTGTCCGGAAACATCATCTACAAACTTCTTTGGTGTGATCCCGGCTTCCTCCGCCTTCAGCTCGATCTTCTGTCCATGCTCGTCCGTTCCTGTCTGGAAACGTACATCATATCCCTGCTGTCTCTTGAACCGCACGATACTGTCTGCCAGAACGGCTTCATATGTGTTACCGATATGCGGTTTTCCTGACGTATACGCAATCGCGGTTGTCAGATAAAATCTCTTTTTCTCTGCCATCTGCTGTCCCTCTTTTCCTAATTTTCTTATAATAACCCTATCTTATTTACTTTAGTATTCCTCCCCCGATTTGTCAACCATTCCGGGAAATTTGACTGTGCTGCCAAAACTACTTCTGCACCTCATAAAGCAACTCCATCTTCATATCATAATAATTCGGTGTCATATCCAGATAATGCACATGAGGATTCTCAAAACGCTGCTCCTCCGGCCACATCTCCTCCCGCATCTGCTCTTTGACATAGGCACGGATTTCCTCCAGAGACGGCAGCTTATAAACCAGCTTTCCCCCCTTAAATACCGGCACCTGAAGTTCCTTGCCGGTACAGTTGTCGAAAGTCCGCTGCCGCCATGGAGCAACCGGATCCACGTAACGGAACGGCTTTGTCAGGTCAATCTCCTCATCATACTTGCCGATGAGATCCGCCACAGCCTTCCCTGTCTCATCATAAATACGGTAAACCCTTTTCAGTCCCGGATTTGTGATCTTCTCCACGTTTTCAGAAACCTTGATCCTCGGCTGATATACGCCATCGCGTTTTACCGCAGATATCTTGTAAACAGCACCAAAGACCGGCTCACTCTTGGAAGTGATCAGACGTTCCCCTACGCCAAAGCTGTCAATACAGCCCCCCTGATCGATCAGAGAAGAGATCGTGTATTCGTCAAGACTATTGGAGGCTACGATCTGGCAGTCTGTAAGACCTGCCTCGTCCAGCATTTTCCGGGTCTTTTTGGACAAGTATGCCAGGTCACCGCTGTCAATACGTACGCCCTTGAGACGCTTGCCCATGGGCTCCAGCACCTCTTTGGCGATCCGGATTGCATTTGGCACACCGCTCTTTAATACGTCATAGGTATCAATGAGAAGCACGGTTCCATCCGGGTATGTCTCCGCATACTTTTTAAATGCTGTGTACTCATCCTCATAATACATTACCCAGCTGTGTGCCATGGTTCCCCCTACCGGAATGCCAAACATTTCTCCGGAAAGCACCGTCGCCGTTCCGTTCACTCCGCCAATATACGCTGCTCTGGCACCATATACTGCCGCATCCATATTGTGGGCACGTCTGGCGCCAAAATCAGAGACGGCTCTGCCCTGTGCCGCCCGGACGATACGGCTTGCCTTGGTCGCCACCAGAGACTGATGATTGACCTGTAAGAGCACTGCCGTCTCCACAAGCTGCGCATCGATCAGCGGGGCCACGATCGTCAGGATCGGCTCATTGGGATACATGATCGTCCCCTCCGGGAATGCATAGAGGTCTCCCTCAAACCTGAAATTGCGCAGATATTCCAGAAAGTCCTCCTCAAAGATCTTCTGCTCCCGCAGATACGCGATATCGTCATCATCAAAATGAAGATCCTGAATATATTCTATGATCTGCTCCAGTCCTGCAAAAATGGAATACCCGCCACCGTCGGGATTTTTGCGGTAAAATACATCAAATGCCACACGGGTATCTCTGTCCTGCTCCCGGAAATATCCGTTGCTCATGGTCAGTTCATAAAAATCCATTACCATTGTCAAATTACGTTTATCAAACTGTTTCATCATCATCACGGCCTTTCTCTATATCACCCAGTCCATCTTTACGGACACTTTCTCCAACTGATATCACGGATCACTCCACTGCTGTATATCTTTCACCCTTGTCCATACAATATTTATACTATATTTACCTGGCATGACCGCATGGTTGCCAGCGCTGCCTCATGGCTCTCCGGCGTTACCCCGGCACAACAACTGCTGTCCACCGTCAACGGTGTCTCCGGCAGCCACGCCTTGGTTCCAAGCACATTGGACACCACACAGATATCCGTACACAGCCCAACAAACTCAATCTCATCCGGTTTCCACTCTGCCAGATCTTCCATCAGCCGGCAGCTTCCAAAGGTTGGCTTTTCGTACTTATCCGCCCCTGCCGCCAGCTTATTGATCTCATCAGTAAGCTCCCAGCCCCACGTTCCACGGATACAATGCTTTACCGGAAGGTTTCGTCCCTCCTGTGTCTCCAGATAATTCTCCTCGTGGGTATCATATGTATATATTACCCTGTCACCATTCTTCTGATACTCTTTGATCTTCGCTGTCACAGCAGGCACGATCGCCTGTGCTTCCTTCGTCCCCAGACTGCCGGAAACAAAATCATTCTGCATATCTACTACAACTAATACTTTACTCATAGCTGATCACCTCTCTGTTTTGCTTTAGCTCAATAAACTTTTACTGCAATTTATAAATCAATAGCGAACTTATCTTCCAAAAATATTTTTCAGAAACGGTGCTCCCATTCTCCGCCTTTTTTGCGATACAGACACGACGGGCGGTTGGAGCTTTTTGTTTCCTTCTCCCCCGTCTTTTCCACACGATCTGCTATGCTCCTGCGAAAATTGGGCTTATGGAGCTCCCGGCCGAGAATCGCCTCGTAAATGGACTGAAGCTGTGTCAAAGTAAACTCCTCTCCAGCCAGTTCAAAGGCAATGTCGGTGTACTCTACTTTGTTTTTAAGCCTCTGCAGTGCAGTCTTAATAACCTTCTCATGATCAAAGGCAATGTCTGCCTCTGTCAGGGTCATCCCGTCTGCCAGAAGCGTCAGGCTGCCATCCTCCGCAGTCTCTACCGTAAACCATCTGACCTTTGCCGCATCGTCTCCAGCCACCGGATGAAGCTTTTCCTTGGGTACCAGAGCCATATATGCCACAGAGATCACGCGCATCCGGGGATCTCTGCCCACATCACCAAAGGTAAACAGCTGCTCCATATAAATGTCCGAAAGATCTGTCTCCTCCTTCAACTCTCTGGCTGCTGCCTGCTCCAGAGACTCATCCATCTCCACGAAGCCCCCGGGGATTGCCCACTTTCCCAGATAAGGGTGACCGCCTCTCTCGATCATCAACAGCTCCAGGGAATAATCCTTCTCCGGATTTACAGTAAAGATCAGCATATCTACCGTCACTGCCGGCTTCTCATAACGATCCGGGTCATACTGCCGTAAAAATTCCGTCTCTGTCATTCCGTTTCGATCCCGTATTTCCAAGTCTAACTGCCCCTTTCATTTGTAATTCTCAATTTGAGTATTGCGTTTCATATGACTTATTATACTCTTCTTGAGTATTATGTCAAGCCTTTTATAAATTTTTTTAATAATTCAAATAAAAATCAATCGGATGAAACTTTCAAAATCAATTGGATTAAAAATCAAAAATCTGTCGGGTTATACTTTCAAAATCTGTCGGGTTATACTTTCAAAATCTGTCGGATTGGATTTTATTAATCTATCGGGTTGAATTTGCAAAATCTGTCGGGTTGATATTGCAAAATCTATCGGATTGAATTATACTGTTTATTAGAATTGCAGTCGTAAAGCACCTTGTTTAAAATAGAACAAACCCGCAAATACTTATTATCAGGTATACCGTAAAGCAGAAACAGAGGAGCCTAAAAGATAGGGAGACAAAATTATCATGGAACAAAAAAATTACAAACCACGTCTGATCGACAGTTTAATATCAGAATATCTTGACACCTTCGGAGCCCTCTGCATCGAGGGTCCCAAATGGTGCGGTAAAACCTGGACCTCGATCCATCATTGCCGAAGCTGGATCATGCTGGGAGATCCCAATGGCAATTTTCAAAACCGCCAGCTTGCCCAGATGACCCCCTCTCTGGTTCTGGAGGGGGAAACACCCCGTCTGATCGACGAATGGCAGGAGGTACCACCTCTTTGGGATGCAGTACGCTTCAAGGTGGATCAGACCAGCGATAAAGGACAATTCATTCTGACCGGTTCGGCAACCCCTCAGCATATGGGTATTCTTCACAGCGGTGCCGGAAGAATTGCCAAACTGCGCATGCGCCCAATGTCTTTGTTCGAAAGCGGCGGCTCCAGCGGACAGGTATCTCTTGCAGATATCTGCCATGGAACGATCACGCCGGTATTATCCGGCGAAGTGGATCTGCGCCGGATCATCGACTACATTATCCGGGGTGGCTGGCCCGCCAATCAGACTACCCCGCTAAAGCAGGCTGCCCATCTGCCCGCCCAGTATCTGCAGGCCGTCCTGGATGATGACGTCTACCGGATCGACAATATTAAACGGGATAAGCACAAAATGGAGCTGCTGCTTCGCTCTCTCGCCAGAAACGAAGCAACAACTGCCACCAATAAAAAACTGAAAAATGATATTAAAGAAATCGACGATGAAAATATTGATGTGGAAACAGTTTCTGGTTATCTGAACATTTTTGACCGGCTTTTCCTGACAGACAACCAGAGACCTTACAAGACAAAGCTTCGATCCTCTGTCCGTGTTAAACAGGCAGAAAAACGTCATTTGTCCGATCCGTCCCTTGCCGCTTCCCTGCTCAAGACTACACCTGATATGCTTTTGCAGGATCTGAATACACTGGGCTTTCTGTTTGAAGCTCTCTGCGAGCGGGATCTGAAAATATATGCGGAGTCCTTTGACGCAGAGCTTTTCCACTATCAGGACTACGCCGGCAACGAAATGGATGCCGTGATCTCCATGCCGGATGGTCAGTGGTGTGGCTTTGAGATTAAGCTGGGTGCTCATCAGATCGATGCCGCTGCTGCAAATCTTCTCAAGATCAAACAGGATATCCAAAAGGACGGAGGAAAAGAACCTGTTTCCCTTTGCGTGGTCTGTGGTTTATCCAATGCCGCATATCAGCGGGAAGATGGTGTATTTGTAGTTCCCATCACCGCATTAAAAAATTAATAGTCGGCTTTTTCCAATCAATAGCCCGTTTTAGGGTGACATATCTTGTCATTCAGATCCGGGCTGTTGATCATTTTATAAAATCCTGTATCAATGGATTCCTTTACATGCACTCATCCAGCACGCTGCTCAGCACACGGATCGACTCCTGAAGCTGCTCCTCCTCTTTATCATCCAGCTCAATCTGTATGATCTGTTCCAGCCCCCGGCCTCCCACGATCGCCGGCAGACTCAGCGCCATATCACCGGCACCATACTGGCCTTCCACAACGCCGGATACCGTCAAAATAGAATGTTCATTACGCATAATGCATTCACAAATACGACGTACTGCCATAGCTACCCCAAAATACGTGGCTTTTTTGCTTTCAATAATCTTATATGCACTTTCCTTCACCTGATCATATATCCGTTCTGTGTCATCCTGATATTCATCCGGCTGGCACATATCATAAAAGTCTTTCAGATCAATGCCGGATACATTGGCGCTGCTGAACACTGCCAGCTCACTGTCTCCATGCTCACCAATTATAAACGCATGGACACTTCTCGCATCTACCCCCAGCTCATTTCCCAGCATACATTTCAGTCTCGCCGTATCAAGCACCGTACCGGAACCAATTACCCGGTGTCTTGGCAGCCCTGAGAATTTCCATGCTGCATAGGTCAGGATATCCACAGGATTTGATACGATCAAAAGGATTCCCTCCACATTCCTTGCCGCAATCTCCCCCATGATCTGACGATAAATCTCAATATTCTTCTGGACCAAATCCAATCTGGACTCCTCCGGCTTCTGATTACAGCCTGCTGTGACAATGATAATAGCGCTGTCAGCGATATCATCATAATCTCCGGCATGGATATGGATCGGCATGGCAAATGGCATGCCATGCATAATATCCATCGCCTCCCCCTCTGCCTTTTTGCGGTCCACATCAAGCAGTACCATCTCTGAAAACAGACCGCTCTGCATAATGGAAAATGCCGTTGCCGCTCCTACATACCCACATCCGATAATTGCTACTTTTCTATTATTCATATTTCTAACCAGCCTTTCTATCTGTCCCAAAAACAGTGCAGACATACATTTTGATCCCGACAGCATCAAAGCCTGCCGGACACTTGAAAGCATGATTATTATTTCCCGAAATATAAATAATATGTTTATTTCTTAAAAGTAGAAAAACAATCTGAAATATTACCAAAATATCCCGGATTGTTTCTCTTTGTAAAATATTACGATGCAAAAAGCAGGTTAACCGCCTCATTTCCCTGTGCAGTTCTGCTCTGCTTACTCCATCTTCGCTCCGCATTTACTGCAGAATGCTGCTCCGTCCGGAATCACTGCGCCACACTGTGGACAACTGCTGCCGCCCTGAATCCGCACAACCTCCTCCTTAAGATCTGCGATCTCATTCAAAAGTGTGCTGATATTTGCCATCTGCTCATCGGCTACTTCGCCTTCCTTATGCATGTCATAATAGCGTTTTCCCAGAGCAATATACTCTTTACTTAACGCATCCTCCTTGGACTTAATATCCAGCTTCAGCTTTGCCACTCCGGATACTTCCTTTGCCTTCTGGCTCACGTCTCTGCCGGCCGTGGTCAGAGTTTCCTTCATACTGTCAAAAAATGCCATGATCATTACCTCCTGTAATCCTTTAACCAAGGGCAAAACCAGCGTTTTGCCCTCCAAGAATTGCTTCGCAATTCTCGTTGGTTTTCCTCTATTATATACAATAATTCAAATATATACAATAATTCAAAAAATCACCCTGAAATTCCTGATGCAGAATCCATATGCAACAATATCCTTCTATCATAAATTCCTACTCGATGATCACGCCACGATGCTCCACCGAAGTTGAAAAAACAATCAGTGTGTTGGTCCTTCCGTACTCCTGCAGCTCTCCGATAAACTGGTCCAGCTCTGCCGTGCTGTGAAACAGCACCTCCAGAAGCATAGAATAATCTCCTGTCACGCAATTACACTCAACCACATTGTTGCATTCTTTTATAAAAGGATAAAATTTCTTTTTGTCCTGAGGCGTAACCTCCAGATTAATAAATGCTTTAATATGATATCCCATCACCTCTGGATTGATCTGTGCATGAAACCCTTCAATATATCCTTTTTTCATCAGAGTCTCGATTCGGGCTGATACCGCCGGAGAGGAAAGATATACCTGCGTTGCGATCTCCTTTAACGGAATCCGCGCGTTTTCCTGCAGCATTTTTAATATCTCGTAGTCAATATGATCCAATTCATTTTTTTTCATTTGATCCGGCCTCCCATTCCTTACTTATCCAAAAAATCGGTCTTCACTTAATTATTTTGTGTATAAACAGAAAAAAAGGCGTAGTTTTTGAAAAACTACGCCTTTGTATAAATAAAATATAGCATATTTCATCCGACTTGTCAATTTATCAGCCTACAATACGTCTTGCACATGCCGGCTGATTGTAATACATACTGGATGTAGTGATACCTGTACGTGCGGACTGTGCATGTACTACGCGGCCGCCACCGATATACATTGCAACATGTCCAATGCTGCTGCCATGCTTGTAGAAGATCAGATCTCCCGGCTGTACGCTGTTAAGACTTACGCTGCGTCCACATCCTGCCTGTGCTGCAGAGGAGTGTGGAAGGCTGTAGCCATACTGAGCATATATTGTCATGGTAAATCCAGAGCAGTCAGCACCGCCTGTCAGGCTTGTACCACCCCATCTATATGGATTTCCTACGAATTTCTGTGCATAGCTTGCAATATCCGATCCAGTATATCCGCTTGCAGATACTGTACGTGAGCTTGAGCTGCTTGATGAAGAACTGCTTGAGCTGCTTGAGCGGCTTGATGAAGATCTGCTCCGTGAACTATAGCTGCTGCGGGATGATGTGCTTCTGCTTGAGCTGCTTGAGCGTCTGGAAGCGCGGGATACTGCAAGCGCTGCAAGTCTCTGTCTCTCCGCTCTCTTAGCTGCCAGTTTTCTACGATGCTCTGCCTTGATCTCAGCCATCGACTTAGCATGCTTAAATCTTACATGAAGTGTTACGTATTCTTTACGAACATATCCCTTTGTATCACCATCGATCTCAATCTTGTACCAGTGATCGGTTGACTTTATTACATCGTAATTCTCCTCGATCGGAATCTGTGTCAGGATCTTGGATTTGATATCTGCCTTCTTACGAACATTCAATGTTACTACTGTAGTCTTAACACGTACATATTTCTGACCGTATTTACCGATCATCTTCTTGGCATTATCACCGATCGCCAGATAACTCTTCTTAATATATCCTGTGACATTACCGGAACGGATCTTGGCCCATCCGTCCTTAACCTTCAATACATCAGCGGAGCAGCCTTTATAAAGTCTGCCGACGATCTTGCTGTGGGTATTTGGCTTTCTGCGGACATGGACATAATCACTGGCTGTAGAGATTGCCTTAACATCCATATCGGTAATAAGTCCCTTGTCCACACGCTTCGGTGTGTCATTTTTCTTTGGTGCTTTTGCTTTCTTGGTCTCAGTATCCTTTGCAGGCTCTGTCGTAGCCTCTGCTGTTGTCTCCGGTGAAGCAGACACGGATGACTCTGTCGCTGTCTGTGCCGGCTGGGACACAGATGAATTTATGATGGAATCCTTATTGTTTGATGAAAACTTATCTAACGAAAGGGAAATCCCTGCCATATTGAGTTCACGGCAGATATTTGCTGCTGTAGGAACCACAAATGTTACGGTAAAACCGGCGATCAATGTCGCTGTAAGCCCTAAACAAACCGCTTTCCTTTTAAATCTTTTCGACTTTAACATACTCAAAATCCTTTCTGTAAATCGTACTTCTCAATAATTTCTATGTTTTCCTTATTCTGTATAAAGTGTTATGTCGGTCAAAATATTACATAAATGTTACACGTTATTAACAATTATAGTAACACAGCTCTAATTTGTCAACCAGTATTTTGTGAAATTTTTAAGAAAATATTACAAATTTCTGTGCACTTTTTACCATAAGGTATCCGTCACACAAAAGAAAGCTCTGCCTCCAGTGGAAACAAAGCTTTCTACCTATGTAGATACTTTCAGAAATAATTACGATATTTCAGGAAACATTTTTCTACTTTTGTGGGGATAATCTTCCTTATCTGTATATATTCATATATCACTACTTTCTCACGATAACCACCTGCGTTGCAGTCATATAAGGATCTGTAAAGTCTACGGACTTCTTCCTCTCATCTGTAATGGTCATGGCAGCAACACCGACATCTGCCATTTTGCGCTGGACATTTACCACCACTGCATCAAATGCCGTATCTGTGATCTTCAGCTTCATATGCAGTTTATCGCAGACTGCTTTCATCATATCAATATCGATCCCGACAATATTGCCTGCGCTGTCCTTGCTCTCGTATGGAGGAAACTCCGCATTCGTCGCCATGACCAACTCCTTCTGACCCGGTTTTTCCTTTTTGGGAAAATACGCTGTTTTCTTCTCGCCATCCTTCAACCATGCTTTCTTGATCTGATCCATGGTGCCATCCTGCTTCAGCTCTTCCAGAGCCTTGTTGATCTGTTGCAACAGCTCCTGCTCATCCTTATTTACGGCAATGCCATATTCCTCCTCAGCATAAGGCTCAGAAAGGATCCTGACGTCATCGTACTTCTCAACAAAAATCTTTGCCGGTTCGTCATCAATCATAACCGCATCGATGATCCCCTTCTGCAATGCTTTTACAGCATCTTCTCCTTTGTTAAAACGCTTGGTCTGTGCATCCTTGATCTCGCTGGCGTAGACATCTCCCGTTGTCTTCATCTGTACTCCTATGATCTTCCCTTCCAGATCCCCGAGAGAATTTACCGTATTTTTCGATTTACCACAACCGTTGACCGCCAGCATGCAGATCAGCATTATTATGATCCCTTTTTTCATCTTCTCCCTGCCTTTCCTTTGCCAAAAGACTAAGTTACAATCTGGTCTCTTCCACCATTTTTTCCTAAGTACAGCTTTTCATCGGCTCTTTTTACAACCTTCTCATAGGACTCTGCCGGTTCACTCTCTGCAATACCAAAAGTCATTGTCACCTGTATCTCCGACTCGCCATATCGTATAACCAGCTCCCGTATCTTCTCCTGCAGTGCTTCTACATGCTCTTTTGCCTCTGGCATCTTCATACAGTAAATTGCCAGAAACTCCTCGCCGCCCCAGCGGCTGGCAAAGCCTTCCTCGCCAACGCTGTCTCGGATCGCTGCCGATACCTCGATCAAAACCTGGTCTCCTGCTGCATGACCATATGTGTCGTTCACCCGCTTAAAGAAATCAATATCACACATCACAGCTGTATATACTGCCTTTTGTTCCACCAGCAGTCCCATCATCCTGTTACCGCTGCGCCGGTTGTACAGAAATGTCAATGCATCCATCTCCACAAGCTTCTGCAGATTGCTTCTCATTTTGTCTGCATAGATTCCAATATCTCCCAGTTCATCCCTGCGCTGCCGGATCCTTTCATCCAGCGTTTCTCCCAGCATTCCGTCTGCGATCGTCTGAAGAAAATGATTGATCGTGTTGATATCTGTGATGACTCCAACGGAATACCGTCTGGTGCAGAACACCGCTACCAGGACTGCCACCACGGAAAACCCGAGAAACCAGGCAAGGATCCGCAGTATCTTATAATATACGATGCTTCTCTTTTTGCCGGCAAATACCATACCAACCGCAGAGCAGTCGTCATTTTTCAATGCCTTATAATACCCGATATATTCTGTGTCGTTCACCCTGACATGATCAGAAAAATAGTCCTGTCCCCCGCCAAGCACCACATCGGTAACTGACTTCTCCGCTGTTGTTCCTGCTGCGGATATACCATCTTCGTCCTCTACCGTCGTGATCACACGGATATTGTTCCAGAATATGGTGGTATCAATATTGGACTTCTCCTTTACCCGGTAAAGCATGGTAGAATCGGTGATATTCATATTCCCTTTGAACAGCATCCCATCCTGATATTGATAATCTCCCCTGACTGTCATATCCAGGCAGTCCACCATCATATTGGTGGTAGATACCAGTTCATCCCGGATGCTGTCACAATAAAAGTGATAGAATAAAAACGCTCCGAAAACCAGAATAAATATGGATAAAATGACAGTAGGAAGTGTCACCATCAAAAGGAGATGACGCTTAATGCCTTGTCTTTGTTTTTTCATACGATCCCCCCTTTCATACCCTTTATACGCCCCTTGTCTTATAATACTTTCTCCTTGTTCCGGAATTATTTATCCGAAAAATAATTCTGATCATAACCGCTGTTGGATGAGCTGTCAGCCGCATCCTGTCCGTTTGTGCCAGCCTCTGTGTGCTGCTCATATCCGGTCTGGCCATTGCCGCTCCGGCTATAGCCGGTCTGATCGTATCCGCTCCGGTTGTAGCTGCTCTGGTTATAGCCATTCTGATCATAGCTGTTCTGACCGTAGCTTCCCTGATCGTAACCTGCCTGATCATAATTGGTCCGGCCATAGCCTGACTGTGTGTAACCCGTCTGTGCATAACCGCCGTTGCCATAGCTGTCCTGACCGCTCAGTCTGTGATATAATGCCGCATCCGTTGTATTAATATACGGTGATGTCCAGAAAATATACACGATACCCATAGTGATCGCACCCAGCAGTACCCATCCGATAAAGGACAGATCCAGTACAAAGGTTTCCCACTTATTGCCGGCCATCATTTCTTTGCTCCGTGCAAGCACCTCGCTGCTGCCCATCTCCGGATGCTCTGCCAGAAGATATGGCACCATGCGGTATTCGTAGCTCTTTATCACACCCGGGATCACAAAGAGCAGGCTCCATAAGCCAACAAATAAATCTCTTAAGAAACAGGTCTTTACACAGTTCCGGTAATTACGGGTAAAGCCATCTCCAAGCACCCGAAACTCCGGCTCTCCTGTCATACTCTGGCTGAAAAAGCCCTTGCAGCCCACAACCAGCACATTCAAAACAAATACCCGGATGGCAATCGCAATCACCATCAATACCAATACTGCAACAGAGGCCACCATCAGTGCCATTGGATTAATGCCGCTAAAAATACCGGATACATCAACAGCACTCCCATTTCCTGTAGTGCCGGAATTCTTTACCCCGTTTCTTCCGGCACTTGTCGCTCCTCCTGTGATCGCCGATAAGATCAATGAAACCAGCACCAGCTTCCAGTAATACATCTTTACCGTAGCCTTTGCTCTGGATTTTAACTCTGCTCTAGTCCATGTTATCATGTGTTACCTCTTTCTGCGCCCCTTTGCGCTATGAATTTGTTTATATTATATAATACACTGCCCGTCTTAGACAACTGATTTTTTTACATTTCATTCATAATTCATTAATTATTTCTTCTTAATTTCACAAAATATTTTCAAAAAAGGTATTGCTTTTTTCGGTAATATATTATAACGTATAAGAGAAGAGTTAACTTTACATATTATCTTTTATTTGTTTCCCCTTTATAAAGAGGCCACCCACTTCCCCCGGGTGACCTCCATTTTTTTGTCATTATTTTGTTTTGCTAAAATACCACTTGCCCGCTGCTGACAGATCGCCGGACGTCCAGCCGCTTGTCTTACTGCAGGCACTGTCGATCAGTGCAGAAGATTCGTTCTTATTACACAGACTCCATGCGGCATAGCTGATATTATACTTATCCAGGAGACGCATCCACTTGTTGCCGGAAGCCTTATCAAGGGCACCGTTTCCGGAAGCATCGCAGATACTAAACTCTGTTACCATTACAGGCAAACCTTTTTTATGCGCTGTCTTCAATTTTTCCTGATTCCATTCCTTATGCGTTCCGGCATAGAAATGAAGTGCGTACATAAGATTCTTCCCTTTCAAAGGACTCTGGGCTACGACATCCACATCCTGAGACCAGGTTGGTGTTCCGATCACGATCACGGCATTTTTGCTGTGCCTGCGAATGGTCTTGATAATCGTTTTCGCATACGGCTTGATCTGCCTGTCCCATGTAACATTTCCGTTTGGTTCATTGCAGATCTCATAAATAACATTCTTCCGGCTGCCGTATTTCTTTGACATCCTCGTGAAGAATTTCTTTGCCTCTGATTTATGCTGATTTGGATTACCGTCATTTAGTATATGCCAGTCAATGATCACATACATCCCCAGCTCTGTGGCATACTTCACACCCTCCTGAACCTTTTTGACTGCAGCCGGACCATATCCCTCCGACTTATTGGTGTACATAGCCAGACGGATCGTATTGATGCCATAATCGTCGCGAAGCGTCCGGAATGCATCCTTATTGACATACTGCGGGAACCATGCAATGCCATGGGTGCTGACGCCCTTGATCCGGAATTTATCTCCATTGCTGTCCTTGAGATCGGTACCGGACACATGAAGTGCTCCGTGCCGCTCCACCGGAGTGACCCCTGCAGCCTGCGCTGTTTTGGTCTGCTCTTCGCTGACCGTGCCCGTGACATCGGCAGCCACAGCGGCCTCTGTCCCTGAGGCTGCCTGCTTTTCTGTCCATGCTTTATAACTGACCCCGGTAAGAACTATTCCAACTACACCAACTGCGAGAAGAACCGCTACGAGTCCCTTCCCCATACAATTTTTCATTTTTTCCATTTCCTGCTCCTTTCTCACACTCTCCCTTTGTTCTGCGTGATCCATTGTTTTTTATATTTTCATTCCGTTCATCATCCTGTCTCTTTAAGAATAGATGTCCGGAAACACCTCCCGCATCAGGCGCCGGTATCCGTCCAGCCGCTGTACCTTGTGTATCTTCTTGCGGAGCTTTTTGCCATCGGGCATACTGTCTGCCAGAAAGCCCCACAGCTCTTTCATCTTAAAGAGTACCGGCTGTCCCGGTCCATACGCCTCGCAATACGCCTCACAAAGAGCATTGGCATATGCACCAATACGATCCAGCCGTTCCCTTTCGGACGCCTCTCTCTCCCGTATTTGTAATGCCAGCGCCGGATGCGCCAGAAGGCCTCTTCCGATCATGATACGGGTGACCTCCGGAAAACGCTGCCGGATCCTCTCATAATCCTCCACAGAACAGATATCACCATTATAACACAACGGCATATTACAGCGCCTGACCGCTTCCGCAAACATATCCAGATCCGGTGTATTTTTGTAATAATCCTTTTGTACCCTGGGATGAATGATCAGCTCCTCCACAGGATATTTATTATAAATGTCAATGATCTCCAAAAACTCCTCCGGATCATCAACCCCCAGCCGCGTCTTGATGGATATTTTAAGGGGACACTCCCGGTAAATCTCCTCCAGAAACCGGTCCAGTGCCACGGTTCTTGCCAGAAAGCCGGAGCCCTTCCCCTTGGATACCACGGTCCGGGCTGGACATCCCAGATTCAGATTGACCGTATCATATCCCAGCTCTGCCATCTGTCCCGCCACCCGCAAAAACTCCTTTGCGCGGTTGCTCATGATCTGCGGTATCAGACAGCCCACCTGATTATTCTCCGGCAGGATATCTCTCATTTCCTTATTTCTCAGACGTTTGCTGTCTGTTGCCGTGATAAACGGCGTAAAATAACGGTCGATCCCTCCGTAATACTTTTCAAACACATTCCGGAACACATACCCGGTAATACTTTCCAACGGGGCAAAATATATCTGCATATTGCTTCTCCAATCTATGTTCATTGTCTATGCAACGCAGATCAGCAGGATTTCCTCCTCCCAAACTCATCATAAGGAGGGCAAAACCGGCATTTACTACTGTACCAGCTGTGCCGGTGGTGTATGCAGGATCCTGTGTACCGGAAGTACACTGACAACAGAGTTTACAATAAACATTGCAACGATCAGCAGCACTGCCAGCCACCAAGGGAATAGCAGATAGATCTCCAACGACGGAACCGAAGTAATAAACTTGATGATACCGCTGGTGATCAGGATCGCCGGAATACAGGTGTACGCCGTCATCATGATCATTTCCAGCATGTATGCCTTGAGAATACTGCCCGGAGCAATCCCTATCAGACGATAAACAGTCAGCTCCTCGCTTCGTGCCATTGCATTTGACTTTATAGTAAAATATATCATAATCAGAGACAATGCTGCAACTGCGATCGTAACAATATATCCTGCATTTAATCCGCTTTCCTTCTGCTCCTTCTTGTATTGGTCAACCTGGGTCTGAGCATTACTCTGGGCTTTTACCTTAAAATATTTTGAATATGCTTTTCCCTTATCCTTGAAATACTGTATCGTTTCCTCCACATTGTCCGTGTACACCTGGAACTGCATCGCATTTGCTACATATTCCAGCCGGATGCGGTCGCATCTCTCCTTTGGAAGTACATATACCGCCCCGCTGCCCTTCGGAAACTTCCCGGCGACCTTACAGGGAGATACCCCCAGATACTGTTCTGACTGAGCCGTGATCATCTCACCGCTCTCCCAGCGCTTCTGATACTCATACTCCTCATATTTGTCTGTATCTATCAGGATCTGCTGTTCCCCAAGCTTCGTCTTGCCATACTCCTCCGGATATAATTCCCGAAGCTCTTCTATCGGCATGATCTGCTTATTTCCGTAGTTCATTCCAAATGCTACATATGGGCTGACATAAACAGTCGGTTCTCCGGTATCCGATACACCTACGATCTTCAGCTCCAGATCGGATACCATGGTGAGTACGGTAAGCCCCAGCAAAGACTTCTCATTATTGTAGAGGGATGCCACAACGCTTCCTGATTTTTGGAATGTATTCAGCAGCCACTTGTCGATCACGATCTCCTTACGGTTCTTTGGAAGGCGTCCGCATACCAGATCCTTCTTTTTTAATACATTGTAATCCACAGCAGAATAATCTTCAATCTTGGCATTTACCTGCTTTAACTGACGAAAACCATCGTACCCGATATTTAATGTTCCCTGGCTCATTGCATTATACCTGATATCGGAGGTCAGCGTCTCCTTGCAATACTCCAGCGTCTGCGTGTAAAGCTCACTGCCATCTACGCCTTTGCCCCGCTCCAGCTTCACTGTCACATAATGGGAATCCTGTGTGACTATATCCTGCTTATTGATATCATGCTGCATCATAAAATCCGCCAATGCCAGCACCAGCAATACAGAGGTGACCAGAAGGATACCAACGATAAAGCGATGCTTCTTGCCCATCATCCGGATATTCTCGCAGGCCAGCTTCCAGATTTCCCGGAACGGCAGTCCCATACTTCGCCCCGCCTGCATTTTAGGCAGATCGTAGGCGACATCCTCCATCTCACTCTGATCCAGCTTTGGTCTGTTCTGATCCAGCATAACACAGCCGGATTCCTCGCCGGTAAGCACCAGATTGACATCATCCTCTGTCTGTATGTAAAGCTTTCCGTCCTTCCATGCCAGATTGATATGAAGCTTCCGGTTTTCTACCCCATCTTCATCGTCCTGACCAGGCTTTTCCCGATATAAAGACAGATCGATAAAATCATCATCCACCTTCTGCTGTTCCATGTCCCGCAGATAGATATTGGAATCATCCACCTTCTGATAACCGCCCGTGGCATTATTTTTGTAATCCTTTACAATTTCACCATCCCGTATCTCAACGATACGGTCAGCAAAAAATTTGGCGATCGCTTTTTCATGAGATACTAAAATAACCAGACACTCCTTAGAAATGCTCTTCAAAATACTCATGGTCTTTAAGGTATTTTCCTCGTCCAGATTGCCGGTCGGCTCATCTGCGAGAATAATGTCCGGAGATTTCACAAGTGCCCTGGCAATGGATACCCTCTGCTGCTGCCCGCCGGAAAGCTGCGAAACCCGCTTTTTCTTGTAACGTGCCATGCCCAGTGCCTCCAGCACATAGTCCACACGTTCATCCTTCTCCTCGTCCGTCAGATCAAACACATTGAGTGCCAGCTTGACATTATAAGCCACCGTATAATCCTGCAGCAGATAATAATTCTGGAAGATATAACCGAATTTCTGGTTGCGCAGACGTTCTATTTTTTTCTGCTCATATTTTTTCAGCACCACGTCATCCACTTCCACAGATCCGCTCCGGAACGTGTCCAGACCACCGATGGTATTCAGAAGTGTTGTTTTGCCGGAACCGCTCTCTCCGAGAATACATACAAGTCCCTTCTCGCCCAGCTCCAGACTGACTTCCTTCAGAACATGATTTTCGTTGTTCTTTCCCTTATTAAAATATTTATCCAGTTTATTTACTTTAATCATTTAATTCCTTCCTTTCTGCCATCCTGTGGATGACCGGAATTTATTCAAAGCCATTGTAACTCCTATCACGACAACGGACAGATTATAAACAAAATATCCTGCTGCACTCCAAATGCTCTGGTAATCCAAAATTCTGTCAATGGACCGGATCCGGTGTCCGAAACAGAAGAACAGGAGCATTACCGCCAGACACGCCAAAACATCAACACCTAACAATTCCAGATATACCATGATCCTTAACGGTCTTTGCTGCATTCCCATAAACCGGAGCAACTGTAATTCCTTTTGTTTCTGTTTCACATTCTGACGCAGCAGTAACACCATCATGAACACAAGCATTACCAGCACAACCGTAGAAAACTCAATAATCCGAAGACGCTTGAATACCTTTTCCATAATGTACTCCGTCGTGCTGACCCGGTATGTGCTGACCGCATCATATCCTTTCTTATTCAGGGATTTGATCACCTGATCGGTCTTTGTATAATGACGGATATATACGCTGGCCTGTGCACAGGGATCCGGATACAGCTTTTCAAACAACTCCGCACTCACCTCAATAAATGCTCCCCCTTGATCACCAGGATCCATCTGCAGTTCCAGATATCCATTATTTCTCAACTTAAGCTGTGGCTCCGTATCATCCTTCTTTGCACCTACCTCAACCACGGAACTCCCCTGGGTCCGGTACACATGATACGGTAATATTTTTCCACAAAGTGCGCTTTCAACCGTCATATAATTTCCCTGATAATCCAGCGCAGATGGAAATTTATAGTTCTTGGATACCCGTACTTCATTATCCTTCAGATCATCTGCGATCACCGGGTAAAAGTTTCTGGTTTTTGTATATACTCTTGTCATGTCGTCCTGGTCATAATCCAGCCGATAGCTGTATCCATCCATCGACGGAGTCAGCATATGACAAAATTCCGGGGTGAAATAAATCTGTTCCCCTTTTCTGCTGCATTTGCCGGTCACTGTCATATCAAACCAGCACTTTTTCCCTGCTCCCCATAAATTTTTGCAGGAAAAATAAATACGCTTCCGGGAGCCAACCTTTAACGGGCTGTCGGCAGAAACAATGATCTCCTGTCGTTTCTCAGGCATTTTCCCCTCCGTTAAATCCTCCCCGGTAAGACCGGAGTCAGAATGCATAAAACCGTTATTCTTCTTTTTGGAAGTGCCATAGCGGATATCATTGACATAATCATTCATATCCACCTCTGTGACATTTTTTATTTTCTGAATCTGTTCCCCGTCCTTTTTTGTCAACGCTTTTCCATCATAACGGCGCACCGAAAGCCTTTTGTCATTTTGCTGTATATATGCCGAATTATCATACTTTTTGGTAATTCGGTCGTCCCGGTACACAGACAATTCTCCGATAAACAGAAAAGAAGTGGCGGCCGCTGTCACAAATACAGTGGCAAGAAAAATTGTCCTGCCCTTCTGTCCCCGCAGATCCCGGGAAACAAAAAAGATTGCCCACTTCCAATCAGATATTTGGTTTTTCTTCCCCTTCTCCATGTAAACTCCCCCTTTTTATCCCTCCGCATAACGCAGCTTACGATGAAAGAAAAATACGGTTGCAAAAAGCAGCACTGCATTATAAAGGAAGTACGCAAGAACTCCTGTCACACTATAATAAAACATCATGCTTTGGATAAAGGATATGCCTGCCTGACGAAGCACAAACATAATAAGCAAAGTGATCACTACTGCCGCCGCTGCATGAATCCCCATTTCCTCATAGGTGATCCTGCTAAGCTGTTTCTGTCTCATACCCATAAACCGAAGCACGCTGTAATCCTTCTTTTTGATCTTAAGAATTGAACGCACGATCAGGATCTGGAGAATTGCCAGTACAATCAGGATCATAACGGAAATGCCGATAACCTCCAGCCTCTTGTACACCTTTTCCCCCACATATTTCGTAGCACCTACCTGATATGTACTGATCACATCATAACCTTTTTCCTTAAGTGCCCTGATCACCCGGTTTGTCTTACTGTAATTTGTAATATATACACTTGCCTGAGTGGTTCCAATATCGTAGTAATCCCGCAGCTTCTGATAAACCTCCGGGCTTACCTCGATGAAATCTCCTCCCTGCCCGCTGAAATCTTTGGTATACTCAATGTCAATCGATACGCTGTTATCATCGTTATCCGAGGAATCTTCCAGACCGGCAGCCTTCAGATCCTGATCGATCTGCTCCTGCTGACTGCTGTTACTGTCACTCTCAGTATCCTCCTGTCCTATATGGAGAAGTCCGCTTCCCGGAAATGCCAGGTTCAGTTCATTGGGAATAAGTCCATAACCTGAAGAGGTTATTGCATAGTTTTTCGATATCCGCACCTGATTTTCTTTCAGATCGTCAGCAGCCAAAATGTAGGCCGGTTTCATAGTTCCGGAATACTTTTTTGTTAAAAAATCCCAATAATACTCTCCCCATACCACGAAATTGTCAATGCCATATGTCAGCATCTGGCAAAGCTCCGGATGAAAATATACCTGTCTGGTTTTGTCCTTTAATATTCCAACCACCTTCAGATCCTGATAACAGCTCTGTCCTTCCTTCCAGAGATTTTCCGAGGAAAAATAACACCGGATCGTACTGTTGAGCTTCTTTTTGTCTGTGGCATAAAGCACGATCTCATTTCGTTCCTCCGGCAGTCGGCCTGCGGACAGATCGTCCTTCGTGATCGCAGTAGAGGATTTCATAAAATGCGTTTTGTCCAGCAGACGGATGCCCTGATCTCTTTCTGTATCCGACTCATCATTGTCATTTACAACTTCGATCTGATCATCCTGACTGCCGTATTTTATTTCATAATCTTTATTTTTCTCAATGTAATAATTGACATCGTTTGCATAATCATATAAATCTACCTGTTCCACATACCTGACATCGGAGATCGCCGCCTGATCCTTCTCAGTCAGCACCTTGTCATCCGGATAACGTACTACCAGTCTGGTATCATTTTTCTGGAGATATGCTGCATCATCATATTTCTTTGTGATCCGGTCATCCGCGTAAACCAAAAGCTCTCCGATAAACAAAAAAGAAGCAACTGCCGTGATCAGAAAAAACGTAAAAAAGAGTCCTGCACGACCTTTTTGCATCTTAATATTTCTTAATGCAAAAAAATTTGCCATATGCTGTTTTTTCTTTTTTGTTTTTTCCACGCCACTGCCGTTTTCTTTAATCTTTTCTGTTTTTTCCCCTCTATCGCCGTCCTCTTTGATCTTTTCTGTGTCCTTAATTTCACATTTCGAGGGATTTTGGTGGTCTTTATCCACATTTTCCTCCCGTTTATTCACGGGAACATCTGTTACAACCTCGCCATCATGAAGACGGATCCGTCTGGTCACATACGGCTCCGCCTGATCATAGTTGTGAGTTACCATGATCACCAGTTTTTCGTGAGACAACCGTTCCAGAATCTCTACAATCTGCTCCCCCGTCTCGCTGTCCAGATTACCCGTGGGCTCATCTGCCACGATAATGTCCGTGTTCTTTGCCAGAGCTCTGGCAATGGAAAGTCTCTGCTTCTGCCCACTGGAAAGCTGGGACGCACGCTGCGCCGCCTGTTCCGTAAGGCCGACCTGCTCCAGATAGTCCATTGCCTCTGTCTTTGATTCCACCGGATCCTTTCCCTGGATCACCAGTGCCGCCAGAATATTGTCCAGAGCAGTATAATGGTTGATCAGACTGTAATCCTGGAACACAAAACCGATCTTATCGCGTCGGTACTCCTCCCAATCCTGATCATCATACTGAAATGTCGGCTCACCGCGGAAATACATCTCTCCCTCATCAAAGGGGAGCATTCCACTGATCACATTTAAAAGAGTGGATTTACCTCCTCCACTCTCACCGGTGATCGCTACAAACTCTCCCATGGAAAACTCCAGATTGATCCTGCGGAGGGCCTGCGTTACAGATGTATCAGAATAATAATATTTACTGATATTCTGCAATTGTAATATCGTCTCTGCCATTTATTGTTCTCCTTCCATTTACTGAATTGTTTTTCTTTTTATCACAGTACAGAAAATCCCCTATTTCTGTTTTCTTTTATCCATCCTATCATAAAAAAAAACAAAAAAAATCACTGTAAATTTTATAAAATTTACAGTGATTTTTTCAGTTGCACGAATTATTAAATCAAAAATACACGAATTATTCCATCTTTTTGATTCATAGTTCTTTCTAATTCTTACAAATTTCTTAAGATTTTTGATTTTAATGCTTTCCGGCAAGATCGATCCGGATCAAAGCTTTCTTTAATGCAAGCTCCGCACGAACCATGTCTACCTCTTTGGAACCGCTTGTGAGTCTGCGTTCCGCACGCTCCTTTGCCTTCCTGGCACGGTTGGCATCGATCTCATCCGGCCACTCGCAGGACTCTGCCAACACTGTGACCTTGTCCTTCTGGATCTGCACGAAACCGTCATGAAGCGCAGCCTCTTTGACATTTCCATCGGTCTTGATCCGCAGCACACCCGGCTCCAGGATCGTCGTCAACGGAATGTGACCTGCCAGCACGCCGATCTCACCCTCTGTGGTCTTCATCTCTACCATATCCACAGCTTCATTAAAAAACACACGGGTCGGAGAGATGATCTGCAAATTAAATGTTTTTTCAGCCATCTAAGCCCTCCTTATTTGGATGCCGAAGCTGCACGCTCTACGACGTCATCAATACTGCCGGCATTCAGGAAATAGCTCTCAGGGATCGCATCATGCTTACCATCCAGAATCTCCTGGAAACCACGGATCGTCTCGGATACCGGTACATATTTGCCGGGAAGTCCTGTAAACTGCTCTGCTACATGGAACGGCTGTGACAGGAATCTCTGAACCTTTCTTGCACGGTTTACAACCAGCTTATCCTCCTCGGAAAGCTCGTCCATACCAAGAATAGCGATGATATCCTGCAGCTCCTTATATCTCTGAAGAAGCTCCTGTACACTTCTTGCTACTCTGTAATGCTCCTCTCCTACAATATGAGGATCAAGGATACGCGATGTGGACTCCAGCGGATCTACTGCCGGATAAATACCAAGCTCTGCGATGGAACGTGCCAATACGGTAGTTGCATCCAGATGGGCAAAGGTATTGGCAGGAGCAGGGTCTGTCAAGTCATCGGCAGGCACGTATACAGCCTGTACAGATGTGATAGATCCCTTCTTCGTTGAAGTGATACGCTCCTGCAGCGCACCCATCTCTGTCTGCAGTGTCGGCTGATAACCTACGGCACTAGGCATACGTCCAAGCAGCGCTGACACCTCTGAACCAGCCTGTGTGAAACGGAAAATATTATCAATGAACAAAAGGACATCCTTACCGGAACGGTCACGGAAGTTCTCTGCCATGGTAAGTCCCGTCAGACCTACACGCATACGCGCTCCAGGCGGCTCGTTCATCTGACCGAATACCATGGTGGTTTTGTCAATAACACCGGACTCGATCATCTCATAGTAGAGGTCGTTACCCTCACGGGTACGCTCTCCTACACCGGTAAATACGGAATATCCACCGTGCTCCTGTGCGATATTTGTGATCAGCTCCTGGATCAGCACGGTCTTACCTACACCGGCACCTCCGAAGAGACCGATCTTACCACCCTTCTGATACGGACACAGAAGATCAACGACCTTAATACCTGTCTCAAGGATCTCTGTGGCTGTAGACTGCTCCTCAAAGGATGGTGCTTTTCTATGAATTGGATCATACTGTACGTCCGTCGGTGCCGGCTTCTCATCGATCGGCTCACCCAGTACGTTAAACATACGTCCCAGCGTTGCCTCACCAACCGGTACACTGATCGGACCGCCGGTAGCTTCCGCTGTCATACCACGCTTTAATCCATCGGTAGGACCCATGGCGATACAACGCACGGTGTCATCTCCCAGATGCTGTGCTACCTCAACCACCAGCTTTTTCCCATCCTCCAATGGGACATTTACTGCATCGTTGATCTCAGGCAGTCCACCCTCCGGGAATTTGATATCAAGGACGGCACCAATAATCTGCGTCAGCTTACCTGTCTTTAAATCTGCCATCTTTCTTATCTCACTCCTTTTTACAATATTCTGCTGCATCCTGCGCTCATCTGCATGATGCATTATTTCTACTATATCCTGCTTTTCTGATACTCTGTACCATCCGGACTGAGCCGGATCTTATACAGACTTATCATCAGGAAAAATCTCATTTGTTTTCTAAGCTGCACTAAAACCATTACTGGATCGCCGAAGCACCGGCAATGATCTCTGTCAGCTCCTGTGTGATCGATGCCTGACGGGCACGGTTATAACGCAGGGACAGATCACTGATCATATCCTCCGCATTGCTCGTCGCAGAATCCATCGCCTGCATGCGGGCACCATTCTCACTGGCATACGCCTCGGTCAGACCGCCAAAGATCAGACTGTTGATATACTTTGGCACAATGGCGTCCAGAGCTTCCTCCGCTGCCGGTTCATAATTCATCAGTGTGATACGCTCTAGCGGATCAGCCGCCTCCTCGCTCTCTGATGTAATATCATCCGCATCGATCGGCAGAAGCTTGACCATGGTCGGAATCTGTACCACGGTATTTTTAAATATGGTATACACCAGATATATCTCCCCGATATTGCCCATGGTAAACTGGCTGAGGACATCTTTTCCCACGGCGATCGCATCGTCATACATTGGTCCGTTCATGGCTTCCGAATAATCATTGACGATCTCATACCCCAAATGCTCCAATGCATCACGGCCTTTGGTTCCCACGGAAAAAATCTTGGTATTATCCGGGGTAAAACGATCATCCTTGGAGATCATTTTAACAATGTTGGAATTGTAACCACCTGCCAGACCACGGTTGGATGACACAACGATCACAGCCTTTTTGTCCGACTTTCCTTTCTGCAGGAAAGGATGAGACATCTGCCCGGACTTTGCGATCATCCCGGCTACCGTCTCATACATCGTATCAAAATACGGCTTGGACTCCTCGGCATTCTGCTTTGCCTTGGTCAGCTTAACCGAAGACACCAGCTTCATCGCCTTGGTGATCTGCTCCGTACTCTGTACGCTCTCCTTCCTCCGTTTAATATCTCTCATAGAGGCCATATGATTTGTTCCTCCATTCTACTTTCTTTCTACGATACATCTGCGACCGCAGTTTACTTTACAAAATCTGCCTTGAACTCCTCGATGGCTTTTACAAGCTTCTCCTCGATCTCCTTACTCATCTCGCCCTTCGTGCGGATCTCTTCCGGAATCTCCGGATACTTGGTATCGACATACTCAAAGAGTCCCTTTTCAAACTCAAGGATCTGATCCAGCTCAATATCGATCAGATATTTCTTGGTAGCTGCATAAATGATCATGACCTCGTTTTCTACAGGCATCGGATTGTACTGATCCTGTTTCAGGATCTCGCGGATACGCTCTCCCTGTGCCAGCTGTGCCTTTGTCTCCGGGTCCAGATCGGAACTGAACTGGGAGAATGCTGCCAGCTCTCGGAACTGTGCCAGCTCGATACGGATCGGTCCTGCAATCTTCTTCATTGCCTTGATCTGTGCTGCACCACCAACACGGGATACAGACAGACCGGCGTTTACTGCCGGACGGAATCCGGAGTTAAACATCTCTGTCTCCAGATAGATCTGACCATCTGTAATAGAAATTACATTGGTCGGAATGTATGCTGATACATCTCCTGCCTGAGTCTCAATGATCGGCAGTGCTGTCAGTGAACCGCCGCCAAGCTTGTCAGAAAGTCTGGCTGCACGCTCCAACAGACGGGAATGCAGATAGAATACATCTCCAGGGAATGCCTCACGTCCCGGTGGACGCTTGAGCAGCAGGGAAAGGGTACGGTATGCTGCTGCATGCTTGGTCAGATCATCATAAATGATCAGCACGTCCTCTCCTGACTCCATCCACTCCTCACCGATGGCACATCCGGAATATGGAGCGATATACTGTAACGGTGCCAGCTCACTCGCCGTTGCCGCAACGATCGTTGTATAATCCATCGCACCATACTCATCCAGCTTCTTTACGATAGTTGCTACGGTAGATGCTTTCTGGCCAATGGCTACATAAATACATTTTACGCCCTGACCCTTCTGATTGATGATCGTGTCGATGGCAATGGCCGTCTTACCTGTCTGACGGTCACCGATGATCAGCTCACGCTGTCCTCTTCCGATCGGCACCATGGAATCAATCGCCTTGATACCTGTCTGCAGCGGTGTGTCTACGGACTTTCTGGAAATAACGCCCGATGCCACACGCTCGATCTGACGGTATTTCTCAGTTTCAATAGGTCCTTTTCCATCAATCGGCTGTCCCAGTGCATTGACAACCCGTCCCAGCAAGGCATCCCCTACCGGCACCTCAACCACCCGGCCCGTGGTCTTAACCACATCACCTTCATTGATGTTTTTATGATCACCTAAGAGTACTGCACCGACATTATCTTCCTCCAGGTTCTGTACCATTCCAAATACGTCATTTGGAAATTCCAGGAGCTCGCCCTGCATGGCATTTTCCAGACCATGAATACGGGCAATACCATCCGCCACCTGAATGACAGTACCGGTATCAGATACATCGAATTTGGTACTGTAATGTTTAATCTGTTCCTTGATCACGGAACTGATCTCTTCCGGTTTCAAATTCATGATACTCCTCCATTCAACTTGCTATTTCAGCAAACGCAGAATGCTTTTGTTTCGTTCTGTGCATTTGCCTGTTTAATTCGATAACTGAATCTCCGACAAGGATTTCGCCATATTATTCAGCTTTGTTTTTATACTGCTGTCCACTACCCTGTCACCGATCTGGATCTTCATTCCTCCGATCAGTGCCGGATCGACGTCATACTTCATCACAAACGACTCATACTTTGTCGTCTCAAGCAGTCTCTTTTCAACAGCGTCCTTTTCCGCATCCTTCAAAGGTGCTGCCGATGTCACATGTGCTACGCCAATCTTTTTATATTCTCTGCACTCATCAATAAAATAGGACAGGATATCATAAATTTCCTTAAATCTGCCCTTATCCTCAATGGTCAGAAAGAACCCCGTCAGCTCATCACTCACCCTGCCATGAAAAACTGTTTCCAGCACGGAGCACTTTTCCTCCACACTGATCTTTGGGTGACACATCAACTTTACGAAATCTTCATTGTCGTCTAACACCTGTATGACCGCTTCCACTTCTTCCATCAGAGCATCCAGCTTGTTTTCCTCAACAGCCAGCTCAAAAAGAGCCTCGCCATAGGTTTTTGATACTAACTTAGCCATGTCTCATCACCCATCTCTTTTAAAGTGTCCTCGATCAACTGTGACTGTTTACCCTCGTCAAGAGAAACCTCGATGACCTTTCCGGCCATTGCCGCCGCAACAGAGATCATTTCCTGTTTCACTTCGTCCTTGACTTTATTCTTTTCCAGCTCTACCTCGCGGTTCGCACGTTCCAAGATGCGGTTTGCCTCCTCCTTCGCCTCACCTACGATTGCTGTCTCTTTCTTCAGAGCCTTCTTTCTGGTCTCAGAAAGGATCTCCTCGGATTCCTTATCGACGTTTTTCAGCTTTTCATCGTACTCCTCTTTAAACTGAATCGCGTCTGCTTTTTCCTTTGCCGCTGTCTCCATCTCCTGACGGATGGTCTCCTGACGCTTCTGCATCAGATTACGCGCCGGATCAAATAACAAATATGACAAAAACAGAAAAAGGAAAAACATAGCCAGAATGGTGATCAGACTATCAAAGATCAGCTGAGGATCCAGTCCGAAAATATAATCACCAAGCCCACTCTGTGCTAAAGCTACATTCATTACACTCACCTGTGTTCTGCCTCCTTTCAACAGTTTTTATCGCGAAATTACAGCTTGCTGTATAAAGGATTGGCAAATAACAGGATCAGCGCAATAACGAGACCATAAAGACCTGTTGTCTCGGCAACGGCCTGACCAAGAAGCATGGTAGACATAATGTCACCCTTTGCGCCCGGATTACGACCTACGGCAGAAGCACCATAACCTGCTGCAATACCCTGACCAACACCGGGACCGATACCTGCGATAACTGCAAGACCTGCACCAATTGCAGAACCCATTAAAACTAAACCTTCGTTTGTAATATTCATTATAATATCCTCCTTAAATTAAAATCCTTTTGAATTACTCTGTTTCACCGATCGCATCCGCAACAAAGCACATGGTCAGCATACAGAATACATACGTCTGAATACATCCTGAGAAAACATCCAGATACGCATGAAGCGCCGCCGGCCATACCAGTGTCAGAACCTTTGGCAGCAAACCATAGAGCAGTCCCATCATAACCGTTCCCGATAAGATATTACCGAAGAGACGGAGAGACATTGAAATCGGCGTTGAAAACTCACTGATCAGGTTCATTGGGAAGAACAAAAAGATTGGTTCAAACAATCCCTTGATCTTGCCGAACTTCTGATACTTAAATCCATTAAACTGGATCATAAACCATGTGATCAGCGCCAGCGGAAACGTGACTCCGTAATCTGCGGTTGGTGCTCTAAGTCCTAAAAGCCCAGACAGGTTACAGACCAGAATGAATATAAAGAGTGCACTGACATAGTTACGGAATTTCAAAGCATTTTTGCTGCCCATGGAACCCGCCACCATCTTGTCCAGCATCTCTACGATCAGCTCGATCGCATTCAAAAACGGTCCCGGTACTTCATTTGGATCTGCTTTCCGGATAGCACGGTTTGCAAATAACGCAAATACAAGGATCGCCAAAATAACGATGATCATAGATATATGCGTTGTCGTCAGATAGACATCCTGTCCCATAAACCGCAGCTTTGTATATCCGTGGATAAAGAAATCCACCTGTGCGCTGCTGTCGGCATAGACAGGCATTGCATTGCCCAGCCCCTGTGAAATGGCTAAGACCCTGATTCCCACATTCTCACCTTCCTTTTT
>CAKRHL010000007.1 GCA_934338765.1 uncultured Lachnospiraceae bacterium
GTTCTTAAAGAGGGTGCTTCTAAGGACGAGGCTAACGAGATCAAAGAGAAGCTCGAGGCTGAGGGTGCTAAGGTTACTCTTAAATAATTTAACCTTAAATACCAACGACATATTATGTCGTGTAAATATGCTGGCAGAGATTTCAGAAATGAAATTTCTGTCAGCTTTTGTTTGCTTGTAAATATCGTCAAATGAAAAGTGGAGTGAGGAAATTATGGCAAAGAAAATGACGGAAGGCAGACCGCTGCCTTTGATAATGGGATTTGCAGTACCCCTTCTGGTGGGAAATATACTGCAGCAGACATATAATATTATTGATGCGGCAATTGTCGGGAGAGCACTGGGGGCCAATGCTCTGGCGAGTGTAGGTGCATCAAGCAGTGTCCAGTTTCTGGTACTTGGCTTTTGCATTGGTATCACATGTGGCTTTGGTGTACCCATTGCCAAAAGTTTTGGGGCAGGAGATCTGCCGGAAATGCGGAGTCACATTTTTCATTCCATGTTTCTGACAGGTGTCTTTGCGGTAGTGTTGACGGCAGTGTGTGCGGTTTTCTGTCCACAGATCCTGCATATGCTGTCAACGCCGGACAAGATCTATCCGGGGGCATACAATTACCTGATCATTCTCTTTTTGGGCATTCCCTTTACCCTGTTGTATAATCTGATGTCCAGTATCCTGCGGTCAGTGGGGGACAGCAGGACGCCGTTTGTTTTTCTGGCGATTTCCACGGTGTTAAACATTATACTGGATCTGGTCTGTATTCTGGTGTTCCACTGGGGCTGCGCCGGAGCGGCAGCAGCAACTATCACGGCACAGGCGATCAGCGGGATTCTTTGCTGCATCTATATCTGGACCAAGGTGCCGCTTCTGAGACTTTCCAAAGCAGACTGTCGGCTTCACAGCCGCGGCGTACGCATTATGACTACCATGGGAGTACCCATGGGGCTCCAGTATTCCATTACGGCCATCGGAAGCATGGTGATGCAGTATGCCAATAACAGCCTCGACAGCGTTGTATATGTTTCGGCATTTACAGCGGCACTGCGCCTGAAGCAGTTCTTTATGTGTCCATTTGATGCGATCGCTACCGGTGTGTCCGTTTTTTGCAGCCAGAATCTGGGCGCGGGCAAAAAGAAGCGTATCGTCAAAGGTCTTTTTCAGGGAATGGCAGTGGCTGTGGGTTATGGCCTGTGCGCCGGCATTATGCTGATATTCTTTGGACGGCCGTTGTGCAAGATCTTTATCAGCGGGAAGGAAGTCGAGGTGCTGAACGCGGCAGCGCAGTATCTGTTCTGTCAGGGCTTTTTCTTCTGGAGCCTTGGTATCCTGAATACATGCCGTATGACCACACAGGGACTTGGTTATTCCGGCAGAGCCGTATTTTCCGGTGTCACGGAGATGGTGGCAAGGATCGTGGTCAGCCTGATCTTTGTGCCGGTTTATGGTTACACTGCAATCTGCTTTGGTGATCAGACGGCATGGATTTCCGCATGTATTTATATTCTGCCAACCTGCCTGATCTGTCTGAAAAAGGTCGGAGCGGATTTCCGGTTTACCCCAAAGGCCTGAGTGTCCGGTGCTGTCCCTGTATACAGAACAGGAAGAGGATCCGGCAGGCTGCGGCATGTTATACTAAAATCGAAACGGCGGAAACGGCGGGAAAAAAGGATCGCGCATGGGTCGTGGACGGGAACCAGGTGGCGTTGGAGGTTTTGGCCCCGGTGGTCGTTGAGGAGGACAAGGCTGAGGCCCTGGAGGTTGGGGTCTTGGAGGCTCCGGTTCCGGTGGCTTTTGAGGAGGACAAGGTTGAGGCCTTGGAGGCTTCGGCCCCGGTGGCCTTTGAGGAGGACAAGGTTGAGGCCCTGGAGGCTTCGGCCCCGGTGGTCTTTGAGGAGGACAAGGTTGAGGCCTTGGAGACTTTGGCGGTGGACAGGACCGTGGTCCGGAAGGAGGTCCCGGCTGCGGTCTTGGAGGTCCTGGAGGCTTTGGCGGCGGACAGAACGGACAACACGGAAAACAGGGAGGCGGACAGGGAGCCGGCTTTGGCTTCGGCGGTTTTGGCGGGGGAGCCGGCTTATGCTTAGAGCCGCAGATCGTATCCAGCGTGGAACTTACATCGTCCCAGCAATGCTTGAAATGTACTACTTTTCGATTTAGCCGGAAGTTACACTGGGTTTTCCGGGCAATCATCCTGCAGAGCGACATAGAGCTTCTCCTTTCCGGCACAGCCACATTGGAACTTCAGATTATTTTATGAATAACATAGAAAAATGTGCATGAAAAAATGATTTACCTATAAAGGATCCCGTTCAAGCAGTCGATATTTTTAATAGAAAACTAAATGTTTCAATAACAATTATGTTCGCAATCAGAAAAAGGAGGTTCGGGAACATGAGTGTATCATCAATTAACGGAGTAAACGGATATACAGCAGTAAAGACCGCAGAGACAGAGAAGGCATCAAAGGCGGCGGAGACAACAGAGAAGCAGGTCAAGGATGACGGAGTTGTATACGAGAAAAGCAATGAGACAAAGAAGGACAGCGCAAATCAGATTTATAATAAGGACAATGTGATCGCAAAGCTCAAGGCAGACCAGCAGAGCCGTCTGGACAGCATGAACAGTCTGGTACAGAAGCTTTTGGGCAAGCAGGCAGAGAAGTTTGATCTGGCTACAGGTACCAATCTGGCAGCAACATTTCGTGAGATCGCAGGCAAGGTTGACCAGCAGACCATCGACGAGGCGAAGCAGTCTATTTCAGAGGACGGATACTGGGGAGTAAATCAGACCTCTGATCGTCTGGTGAGCATGGCAATCGCACTTTCCGGCGGAGACACCAGCAAGGCAGATACGATGCTGGAGGCGATGGAAAAGGGATACAAACAGGCAACAAAGGCATGGGGAGAGGATCTTCCACAGCTGTGTCAGGATACCCTGGATGCCGCCCGCAAGAAGATGGACGACTGGAAAAACGGTGTGACAACAGCAGAGGATTATTCCAACTATCTCAGCTGATTCATTTTGAAACGAATGTCTTAGGACAGCACTACATAAAAAGACGGGGCACTGCGGATCATATGCGGTGTCCCGTCTTGCGGTTTTGTCTTTGTGAAGACAGCCGGTCGGAGGCGGGGGCGCCTGTAACCGGCTGCGGATAATACGGACTACTCCTCCGGCAGACGCGTACGGCACAGGATGATATCGTAGTCAGGATATTGTTCCTGTGCTTTTTTTAGTGCCATACGGGCAAGAATTTCATCCTGATACAGTCCGTATGTGGTAGGACCGCTTCCGCTCATGAGAGAACCGATGGCACCGTTATCCTTCAAAAACTGCTTTAATTCCTCTAAAACAGGATATTCCGGAATAGTGACGGTCTCCAGTACATTGGATAATCGGCGGGCAAGGGAGGCGTCATCGTGGCGGCGGATGCACTCGATGAGCTGCTCGGTATCCGGGTGGTCTGTGATCTCATCAAGCTTCAGATGGGTGTACACATACCCGGTGCTGACAGAAATATCCGGCTTGATCAGCAGAGCCCATAAAGGAGACAGATCCGGCAGTCTCGTAAGAATTTCTCCAATTCCTTCGGAAAGCATGGTTCCCTTCTGGAGGCAGAATGGCACATCGGCTCCGAGAGTAACGCCGATATCACAGAGCTCTCCAAGAGTCAGCCCCAGTTCGCAAAGCTCATTGACACCAAGCAGTGTGGCGGCGCAGTCAGAGCTTCCTCCGGCCAGTCCGGCGGCGGCGGGAATATTCTTTTCCAGATAAATATCAAGTCCGTCTGTGATATGGCACCGCTCCTGCAGAAGCTTTGCTGCCTTCCAGACCAGATTTTTCTCCGGTGGGATACGGTCCGGCAGTTCCTTGTTCATAGAGAAATGAATGCCCGGTTCTGCGGTTTTACGGATGGTCAGCTCGTCGTACAGATCAATGGTCTGCATGATCATGCGAAGGTCATGGTAGCCGTTTTCGCGGCGGCCGGTTACGTCCAGAGACAGGTTGATCTTTGCAGGTGCTTTTATTGTCAGTGAATCACTCATAAACAGATACTCCTTTCGGTGATGGAAACAAGGCCCGGAATGATATGTAAGAAGCCATTGTTTCCTGTATTGTAATTATGTTAAGTATAACAGCAAACGGACAGAAAGTACACCGTATGGAGTACATCGCAGTGAGTTTTACGGTGTTAAGAAAAAATTAAGTATTTTTTTAAACAAGATATGGTACATTCTCTTGAAAATGAAAACAAGATATGGGATAATAGTGTGAAAAGTACTTTTAAGACAGCAAAAAACGCTGTCAACAAGTACTAAGGTTTCACACAAAAAAACGCCTAAAGCGCGTTTTTCAATACTTCTAAGCTGCTAAGAAGTACTATGCTTTATATAAAAAAAAACGCCCAAAGTGCGTTTTTCAATACTTCTAAAGTGGCAAAAGCAGCATTTATGCCTTAACATACAAACGGGGGAGAATACAAATGAAACGTGCGGTAGTTATTTTTATTGCATTGGTGACGGTTTTTGCGGGTTTATTATCGCATCAGCTGGGAAATATAAAAGCGGGATCTGAGGGGGAGACAGACACTTCGGATACCGGATATGAATATTATACCGGAGAGGATCAGAAGGAGGAGGACTCCGGTGTGAAGAAGGCGGCAAAACAGAAAAAAGCCAAACTGATCAAGGTGGATACCAAAGAGGATAGTGTGACGGTTCTTGTGAACAGACAGTATCGTATGAGTGCAGACTACATTCCGGCGGATTTGGTGGTGCCAAATGTACGATTTAGTTTTTATGGTACCTACGAGAAGAGCTATGTGCGTCAGGTGACAGCGGATGCGCTGGAAAAGCTTTTTGCGGCTGCGGAGAAGAAAAATGTTATACTCAAAGCCGTGTCCGGATACCGTTCTTATGCGCGGCAGAAGGAAATCTATGACAGAAATGTCAGCAGCCGAGGCAGATCGGCGACAGATCTGGTTTCCGCCAAGCCGGGCAGCAGTGAACATCAGACGGGGCTTACCATTGATGTGTCCAGCGAGGCAGTAGGCTGTGCTCTGGAGGAGAGCTTTGGCAACACTTCCGATGGAAAGTGGCTGGCAAAGAACTGCCATAATTACGGATTTATCATACGTTATCCAAAGGATAAGACAAAGATCACGGGATATTCCTATGAACCATGGCACATCCGTTATGTGGGGAAAAGACTGGCAACATATCTTTACAAAAAAGATATGACGCTGGAGGAATATTACAAGACTACAACTGTAGATCAGCAGATCAAAGAACCGGAGGGCAAGATCCGGGATGTGGCAGAGGATGATAAGGATGAGCCGGTTATGACAGCGGCACCGACACCAAAGCCTGATCACAAGATCAGTTCGGTGAAGCAGGTGACAGAAACAAAGAAACCTGCTGTTACACAAAAACCGACACCAAAGCCGACCAAGAAACCTGTGAAAAAGCCGGCAGCAAAGCCGACCAGAAAGCCAACGCCGAAACCGACGAAAAAACCGGCGGCACAGACTCCGGCAGCAGATCCCACAGACGATGCAGGAACACCGTCTACACCGGATGAGACCACCGGCCAGGAGGGCGAGGAGACAACCACAGAGGATACGTTACAGCAGAATACCGATGAGAGTGTGGGACTGGGAACGAACTAATACAGCATAAGAATGGAGAATTGCATGAGAACAGTCATTATAGTAATTTATCTGATACTTTATTATGTTTTTAGTATACCGGCATGGTTTGTGGGCTGGATCATTGGAAAGATCAATCCGGACATGAAGCCGAGATATGCGCAGACTCTGATCCGCAGGGCATTTAAGGATATTTTGTTTATCGCAGGAGTAAAGGTGACCGTCAAGGGACAGGAAAATATCCTGCAGAATGAATCGGCAATGTACGCTTTTAATCACAGAAGCTATTTTGATATTCTGGTGGGATATACCACAGGTCCGATGCCTATGGCATTTGTGTCCAAGGACGATCTGGCACATATTCCGCTGATCACACGCTGGATGAAGTATATGAAATGTCTGTTTTTGGACCGTAACGACATCAAAAAGGGTCTCCAGACGATCCTCGAGGGAATTGAGCTGTTAAAGTCTGGTCATTCCGTATTTATTGCTCCGGAGGGAACGAGAAACCATGGGGATGAGCTGCTGGAGTTTAAGCAGGCAAGCTTTAAGCTGGCAGAGAAATCCCATCGTCCTATTGTGCCGGTGGCATTAAACAACACAGACGATGCATTCGAAAATCATTTTCCGTGGATCCACAGCACTCATGTGATCGTGGAATACTGCAAGCCGATCTATATGGATGAGCTGGAAAAGACAGAGAAAAAGCATGTTGCCGAAAAGGTACGGGAGATTATCGGAGAAACTGTGAAGAAAAATGCCGCAGAGTTGTAGTTAGGTATTTTCAACTTGGTGAAAATGTGGTATTCTTATGAACAGTTTGAAGAAAGGTTTGGTTAAGTAATATGAGTGAATGGATGATGTTCATGCCGTTATTTGCAGTAAAGGCATGGCTGGTTGTTACAATTATCGTTATTATTGCGCTGGTTGCAGGTCTCGTTGCGCTGAGCATTTACGGTAAAAAACTGCAGACACGTCAGGAGGAGTCTCAGAAGCAGCTTCAGGCAGCAGCACAGAACGCTTCTTTTCTTGTCATTGACAAAAAGAAAATGAAGCTAAAGGATTCCGGACTTCCTCAGCTGGTGATCGATCAGACGCCGAAGCGTTTCCGTGGTCAGAAGGTGCCGATCGTTAAGGCAAAGATTGGAAATCAGATCATGTCTCTGATGTGCGACGAAAAGATCTTTGAGCAGATTCCTGTAAAGAAGTCTGTTAAAGCAAGAGTAAGCGGTATTTATATTCTGGAAGTGCATGGACTTCGTTCTACGCTGGAAACACCAACGAAAAAGCGTTCCTTCCGTGCAAAGATGCAGGACAAGCTGTCCGGCATGCAGGCCAAAGCCCAGGCTGAGGTTGACAAAACCAAAAAGAAGTAATTACGATGTTTCTACGATAGATATGGACATGCTGCACTCGCTGACGGGACTGCCATTCATGTGGAGCCGGTATGACAGATCTACAGAGATCACCCCATCTTCTTCGGTGACCTTCAGATCAGAAGTGTCGATACTGAGAGGCAACGCTCCCAGCGGGGTCTGATAAAGAGTTTTATGAGCTGTACCAGGTGAAAAATGCATTTTTACCGGTGCAGCTCCTTTTTTGCTTAATATGACATTATCCGGATCGATTTTCAGCATACAGGGAACTGCTGCCGGAGGGGTGTCGGTGTTATCCTCGGGATCCGGATATTCCTCGTACCGGATAATATGCTTTCCACGGAAAAAAGCATATTTTCCTAACTGCTTTGTTTCGATGGTATTTTCATCGTCATCCGTCAGATGGCGGCCGACGATAGAGATCAGTACATTTTCATTCATAATGTCAGGTATCCTTTCCCGGCCCGCAGGTTTCAGACCCTGGGCACAATAGCGAATTTTTTTCCTTGTTATTGTACGGGATGTGGGAGAGAATGTCCAGCCGGGCGGATGAAAAACAGCTCCCGGAAGGGGTTAATCCAGCTTATCACGGATAAAGTCGCAGGCTGCAGAATGGATTTCCAGAGATTCATATTCCTCCGGGGAAAGGGAGCGCTGCAGCTTTTTTTTGGAATCTGCCGGGACTACGGCATGGGTTTCATCCACGAAGCAGAGACTTGGAAAGAGCACGCACCACCAGTTGTGGCCGGAGGCGGCACCAATACGTACGCACAGGGCTTCATAATTACCTGCCGGAAAACGCAGGTCTCCATAATCCTTTACGGGGAAATACTGGTTTCCGAGGGTAACACTGACCGGATAGGAAAAGCCCTCCCGGCAGATCATTTCCTGTGCCTTCTGCTCTACGGCGGGAATCTGGGACAAGATCTGATTTCTGGCATCCCGCACGGAGGATGTATTGTTCAGGCTGTTTTGGAGGCTATTGATGATAGCATCGCGCACCTTGAGCTTTAATGCCTGATCCCTTTTTGTGTCGCTGTTGGCAATAACATGGAGACGGATCACCTGAGAGGCAATATTTTCCTGAATTTTTTCGGGAGATTCCCGGTACCCGGTCAGAACGGCATCAGGACCTGTACTTAATGTAACAGAGGAAACGCTGCGGGACAGGGAGGTTTCGCAATGCAGGATCCGGAGTCCCAGTAGCAGCAGCGTAAAAGCCATGGCGTACAGGAAGATCAAAATCAGTATTTTTGGGGACAATATTGTTGGCAGTTGTTCCAAAAGGACCCAGCGTACCTTTTTGTTATTTTTTGAATTATTTGATATACGATACATATTTATATTCCTTTCCGTTTTTATGTATGTCCGCGAAACATTTTGTTGATCGATATGAAGATTTTTGCCCGATTGCCGAAAAATATACAGCGGGAATAAAAATTGAGGAAAATGATCTGTATTTCTTCACTATTTAAGAAATAAATATGACAAGAATCTTATGAATTTATGAAAACGACAGTATAATGGTGCAATTTTGAAAGAAATATGCTATGATAACCACATTAGAAAGGCGTGATAAAAGTATGAATTATTCAGAAAGAGGCAGAGCATCAGGAAACTCTGCAAAGAGGCCGGTCTCTGCAGCACAGACGGGCAAGGGACGGAAGGCAAAACGCAAAAAGAAGCATCCAAAGCTTCGTTTGTTCTTTAAGATATTATTTTTGCTGATCCTGCTGGCAATTCTGGCAGTCGTTGGATTGTTTTATTTTAAGTATGGCAACACGCTGCTGAAATGGCAGTCAGAGGCAAAAAAGATGGTTCAGGCATCCACCGAGGATACCTTTAAGTCTTCTGAGGCAAGCTTTATTTATGATTCCAGCGGAAAGGTTCTGGCAAAGCTCAAGGGAGATCATGATTCCTATTACCTGACCTTTGACAAGATCCCGCAGTATGTGAAGGATGCGTTTGTAGTGACCGAGGATCGTGATTTTTACAAGCATGCCGGCTATGATCCAAAGGCACTGATCAGCGCGGGAGTCACTTTGTTTCTCAACAAACTGAGAGGACAGGATGCCACCAGAGGTGCCAGCACCATTACACAGCAGCTTGCCCGTAATATTTTTACGGATTATCTGCCGTATACGGATAAATCCTACTCCCGTAAGGTCAAGGAGATCTTTGTGGCTACGGAGATGGAGAAGAAATATTCCAAGGACCAGATCCTGGAGTTTTATATCAATAATGTATTTTTTGCAAACGGCTATTATGGTATCGAGGCAGCCAGCCGCGGTTATTTCAGTAAGTCTGTATCGGATCTGAATCTGGCAGAGGTGGCATTTGTATGTTCTATTCCAAATCGTCCTCAGAGCTACGATCCGCTGGAGCATTTTGACAATACGGTCAAGCGTAAAAACCGTATTCTCGATCAGATGCTGTCCCAGAAATTTATCTCGGCAGCAGAGTACAGCGATGCATATTATTCTGATATTGTGATGAAGCCGGCAAAGGAGATCAAGAATCAGAATTATCTCACGACCTATGCGGTGAGCTGTGCGACCAAGGCATTGATGCAGAAGCAGGGCTTTGAGTTCCGATACGAGTTTTCATCGGATGCCGATCGCGCCAGCTATGATACGGAGTATAAGGATTCCTATGAGGAGTGTTATAAACTGCTTCATTCGGCAGGATACAATATATATACATCCCTGAATAAAAAGATACAGGCGAAGCTTCAGAAAGCGGTCAATGACCAGCTGGCGGGCTTTACGGAGCAGACAAAGGGCGTTTATGCTATGCAGGGAGCAGCCACCTGTATCAATAACAAGACAGGAAAAGTCGTTGCAATCGTTGGCGGACGTAAGCAGAAATCCACAAGTGGCTATACCATTAACCGTGGATTCCAGAGCTATCGTCAGCCGGGAAGCTGTTTTAAGCCGATCGCAGTCTATACACCGGCGCTGGAGCATGGATATACTGCCAACAGCATCGTAGACGATACGTATTTTAAAGACGGTCCGCGAAACGCAGACGGCCGTTATCTTGGCAAGATCCCGCTGCGCACCGCGGTGGAGAAGTCTAAAAACGTCGTTGCATGGAGGATCTTTGAGGAGCTGACACCGGCAGTGGGCTTAAGCTATGTCAAGAAAATGAACTTTTCCAAGATCGTGGACAGCGATTATGTTCCGGCGGCATCCCTCGGTGGTCTCACCAACGGTGCCAGCACGGTGGAGATGGCATCGGCATATGCTACCCTCGTCAACAACGGCAAATTCCGTAATCCAACCTGTATCAAAAAGATTACGGATTATGATGGCAATGTGGTCGTCAATATGAATAAACTCACAAAGCAGAAGCAGGTATATAAGCCGGAGGCTGCAGAGGCCATGACAGATATCCTCAAGGGAGTACTGGTGCGTGGTACGGCAGCAGGCAAGCAGCTCAGCAACATGGCATGTGCCGGCAAGACCGGTACTACCAGTGATAAAAAGGATGGCTGGTTCTGTGGATATACACCGTATTATTCTACAGCTGTCTGGGTTGGTTATGACAATCCGAGGGCTGTAAGCAATCTGTACGGAAGCACATATCCTCTGTATATCTGGCATGAGTTTATGGAGGATATCCATAGCGGTCTGGAGTATGCAGATTTTGTATATGATACCGGAAGCTCTGACGGGGACAGCAAGGATTATACCACCACCACAGAGAGAGCCGAGGCAACAAAGGAGCCAAAGGAAACCGTTGATCCGGATGCTACCAAGACGGAGACGGAGGATACAGATACCGAGCCGGTTAAGACAGATAAACCGCAGGGAGATAATAGCACTGATCAGACTACACCGGATGACAGTCAGGGGGACAATAGCGGCGATAACACCACTGTAGCGACTGCAAAGCCGCAGAAGCCTGCTCAGGATGACACCAATTATGATGATGTAGGGCAGGAGACAACGGTGGAGGATGTCACAGGAGAGTGATCCGCACCTGTGGATGCAAGAGGAAGTGACCGGTATGAAGAGGAAAAAAGCAGTGATGATAGGACTACTGATTCTGGCAGCTTTATGCATAGGCTATTTTGTGTTGTATATTACAGCGGTAGATGCCACCAACAGGTTTACATGGTTCTGGCTGCTGGCGGGAGCGGGACTGCTGTCATGTGACGGATTGTTATTTTTACTGCAGCGTCAGGGTTATCACATGCCGGAGAAGCTGCGGCTGTGTATTATGGCGGTGGCAGGTCTGTTTGTCGTGATATTTCTGGTGACAGAGGGTGTCATTATAGGATATGGCAGGAGTCAGCCGGATCAGGGAGCGGATTATGCGATCGTGCTGGGAGCCAGAGTGATCGGCAGGAGACCATCGTACAATCTGGAAAAGCGTCTGGAAAAGGCATATGATTATCTGCGGGAGAATCCGGATACAAAGGCAGTCTTGTCCGGCGGCCGGGGTCCTGGAGAAGATATCAGTGAGGCACAGGCAATGTGTGACTATCTGGTAAAGCGCGGGATATCAAAAGATCGCCTGATCCCGGAGGACCGTTCGGTCAATACCGATCAGAATCTGGAATACAGTCTGCAAAAGCTGTCGTCACCAAAAGCGAAAGTTGTGCTGGTAAGTAACCGGTTCCATATTTACCGTGCCGTGAGGATCGCACAGAAAAAGGGGATGGCACATGTACAGGGGCTTGGTTCTGTGATAAAATGGTATACAGTACCCAATATGTATGTGAGAGAAGCTTTTGCGGTGATCAAGTACAAGCTGTGCGGGCAGATATAGATACAATATAGAATAGGAGTCCTGCAAAGGGGCAGGAGAAAGATACGATGGATGATTTTAAACGGGGGATGCGGGATGGCATCCCCATTGCTATGGGATATGTACCGGTAAGCTTTACCTTTGGCCTGATGGCGGTATCCGTGGGGATGACCTGGTGGCAGGCGTTACTGATTTCTGTGACCAATCTGACCTCGGCCGGCCAGTTTGCCGGATTGGATATTATGGCAGCCGGTGGGGCTTATATGGAGATGGCGCTGACAGAGTTCATTATAAATCTGCGCTATGCACTGATGTCCCTGTCGTTGTCCCAGAAGCTGGACAATTCCATGACGTTACCCCATCGTTTTGCCATAAGCTACGGCATTACCGATGAGATCTTTGGTGTGGCATCAAGCCGCAGCGGAGAGGTGGGAAAGTATTATTTATATGGATTGATCAGTATTCCTTTTGTGGGCTGGCAGGCGGGCACATTGTTTGGTGCGCTGCTGGGAGGCGTATTGCCGCCTATGGTCAGTGATGCCCTTGGTATTGCCATCTATGGTATGTTTTTGGCGATCATTATTCCACAGGCGAGGGAGGACAGCGCCTGTCTGAAGGTCATACTGGCAGCGGTGGCCATGAGCTGTTGTTTCCACTGGATCCCGTTTTTAAAGCATGTGTCCTCCGGATTTGTGATCATTATCTGCGCCGTTGCAGCGTCAGCGCTGGGAGCGTGGCTGTATCCCATTGAGGAATAGTCCTGTACCATTTTAGTGTGCCGGGGCGGGATGGGGCGTATATGATGTGCCTGTGGCATGGAAACGGCAGGGCTTAGGAAAGGTTTGGTTATATCAATATGCAGACGATGAAATTCTTTATATATTTGTTCATTTGTGCAGGGGTTACTTACCTGATCCGTATGGTTCCCTTTGTACTTTGCAGAGGGAAGCTGGAAAATCAATATATCCGCTCCTTTTTGTTCTATGTGCCGTATGCGGTGCTGGGAGCGATGACGTTTCCGGCAATCTTTACATCTACGGGCTCTATGGCTTCCGGGACGGCAGGAACTGTTGTGGCGCTGATCCTGGCGTATCGCAGAAAAGGACTTTTGCAGGTGGCGGTAGGAGCGTGTGCGGCTGCATTTTTGGTGGAGCTGCTCCGGGTGCTTTTGTAGAAAGGAAGGGCGGGAATGACCACATTCAGCTTATGTATGATCGTAAAGAACGAAGAAAAGGTGTTGGCGCGCTGTCTTGATTCCCTGGCAGATATTATGGACGAGATCATTATTGTGGATACGGGATCTACGGACAGGACCAAAGAGATTGCGTCCCGCTATACGGACAAGATATATGATTTTACGTGGATCGATGATTTTTCGGCTGCCAGAAACTTTGCGGCCTCCAAGGCTGTTATGGAATATATTTATACCGCAGATGCCGATGAGCTTGTGGATCCGGACAATCACAGAAAACTGCAGCAGCTCAAGGAGGTGCTTTTGCCGGAGGTAGAGATCGTGCAGATGTATTACTGCAATGATCTGGGGGATTACAATACAACAGGAAATTTTGAGAAGGAGCTTCGTCCGAAGCTTTACCGCAGACAGAGAGAATTTACATGGATCGATCCCATTCATGAAACACTGCGTCTTGATCCGGTTGTATTTGACAGTGAGATCGAGATCCTTCACCGGCCGCAGAGCCGGCATAGCTCCAGAGATCTGGCTGCCCTGCAGAGGCTTCATGGTCAGGGGATCGTTCTGTCCCCAAAGCTGCATCATATGTACGCTATGGAGCTTTTTATTGCCGGGGAGGATCGGGACTTTCTGGCGGCAGAGGAGACCTTTCTGGAGTCTGCAGAACAGCAGTCCCGCAGCGAAGCGGAGGTTATGGAGGCGGTTTGCGTGCTGGCGCATATCTACCGGCTCAAGGGGGACGTGCATCATTTTATGACATACAGTCTCAAGGGGGCTGCCATGGGAGGCTGTGCGGAGCTGTGCTGTGAGCTTGGTGCTTATTACGAGGCGTGCAGTGAATGTCAGGAAGCCGCCATGTGGTATTATAATGCAGCCCATGAGACGGAAAGTATATTAAATATTGCCTGTCATACCACGATCCCACAGGAGGCTCTGAAACGTCTGGGAGCTTTATAAAGACAAGGACGGCAATGACTGATCCGTGTCATGGCATCAGGGGAATTGTGCAAAAAAGATAAAATGTATTGACTTATAGGAAATGACGAATATATAATCATATTGGTGCTTTATTTGTAAGTACAAATGAGAACATTGAAATGAGGGTTACCAATGGTTGTAAATAAAGAGAAGAAACAGCTTATGATCCTGCTGGTATGTGGCGTGCTGATGCTGGCTGTTTCGTTCTGGGCATTTCGGATGGAGATCAGTGCCGGCACGGTAGTGTCAGCAGATATAGAGGATCGCAGCTTTACCTCCGGGGACGACGGGAAGGATAAAGAGAACGCGGAGACGGCGGCATTGGATACGAAGGCATTTGCCCGGACAGTGATCGAGAAGGTAGATTTTGATACAAAGCTGGAGAGGATGGACGACTCTGTTGCGCAAAGTATGATAACGGTATCTTCGGAGGACACCAAAACAGACTTATATATGGGAGAAGGCACAAGTGCAGATGAACTGCTGATCGTTACTGTAAAAGACAGGGACCGGATGGATCAGGAGATTGAAAATGTACAGAAGCATCTGACAGATATGCAGCAGTCTTTTCAGGATTATCTGCCCAAGGAGGCCAAAAAGATTGATGATGCCGTGATCCTTCAGAGCGGAAAGTATATTGTGGCATGTGTATCAGGTGACAAGGATACGGCAGGCAGCGTGATCAGAGAGCAGTTAAAAGGGAAAAAATAAAATACCAGTGTGTTGCGGCGGAGGAATAAGATGAAAAAAGGTTTTGCACTTTTTATGGTGACGGTGGGGTGTATCATCAGTATATCGGCATGTGGGCAGAATAAAACCACAGAAGAGACGGGATCTTCCGATACGGTGAAAGAGATTACGGTCGGACAAAGCAAGAAGCCGGCTGCGTCTGCGGAGGCAGAGGAAAAAGAAACCGGGGCTCCGGCGTCCGTGTCGCCCAAATCTTACGACAGGATCACTTCCAAGGCCAGGGTTGAGAGCTATGGAGGCACAGTAAAGATCGGAGACAGTGCATATGAACTGTACAATTATGTGGACAGTGCTGCACAAAATTATGCATCCGTAGTCAATCACGTAGCATCCGGGCTGAAGGGAAAAGCAGATGTCTACGATATCGTGGTGCCTACCAGTGTCGGGATCACATTCCCGGACAACAAGACATCCAGGGTCAATTCATCGGATCAAAAGAAATCGATCCGTTCCATATACCGGAAAATGAATCGTCAGGTAAAGACGGTCTCTCTGTATGATACATTGATGAGCCACCGGAAGGAGTATATCTATTTCCGCACAGATCATCACTGGACCGACAAGGGGGCATATTATGCATATCGTCAGTTCTGCGAGGCAAAGGGGCTTCAGAGCCATGAGCTTTCAGAGTACAAACAGCAGGATTTTGGCAGCTTTTTAGGTTCCTTTTATCTGGATACGGATCACAACAAAGCGCTTCGCAAGGATAAGGTGAAGGCATATTTTCCTGTGGACAATGCGGGGATCACCATGACATATCATGACCAGAACGGTGGCAAGTATACCTCTGCTGTGATCGCCAATGGCAGGAAATACAGTATGCAGTTAAAATATTGTGCATTTTTGGCGGGGGATAATCCATACACGGTCATTCACAACAAAAAGCGTAAGGATGGTTCCAGCTGCGTGATCGTAAAGGAATCCTACGGCAACGCTTTTGTTCCGTATCTGGCGGATCATTATGAGAAGATATATGTGATCGATTATCGTTACTGGAAGGGCAGCATATCTGATCTGGCGAAGCAGCATAAAGCACAGGATGTGATCTTTATCAATAATATTTCCATGACACGTAACGCATATCTCATTGGAAAGATCGCACAGATCAAATAACGATAAGGGGTAAAAAATGGTTTTTAGCAGTATGGTATTTCTTTGCGGATTTTTGCCGGCTGTGCTGATCATGTATGCGATCTGTCCGGCAAAATACCGCAATTTCTTTTTGTTCATTGCGAGTTTATTTTTCTATGCCTGGGGAGAACCGCGGTATATTGTCATTATGCTGTTTTCCACAGTATTTGATTTTTGTAACGGATTATTGATGGAATATCTGGATCATAAGGGCAGACAGCAGTATCGCAAGTGGGTGCTTGTTTTGTCTGTTGTGGTCAATATTGGTATCCTGTGTTTCTTTAAGTATACCGATTTTGTACTGCAGAGTGTGGGAGAGCTGACGGGGAAACCGGTGCAGCTTCTGAAACTGGTGCTTCCCATCGGTATTTCTTTTTATACCTTTCAGACGCTGTCCTATACCATTGATGTGTACCGACGGCAGGTACAGGTACAGCACAATATTATTGATTTTGGTATGTATGTATGTCTTTTTCCGCAGCTTATTGCAGGACCTATCGTGCGTTACAGTGATATACAGGATCAGATCAGGGATCATAGGGGAAACTGGGCTGACCGTTTTTATGGAGTGCAGCGGTTTATTATAGGACTTGCCAAAAAGGTACTCCTTGCCAATCAGATCGGAGCCCTGTGGGACCAGATCTCTGTGCTGCAGCATGGAGATATGAGTATGGCAGCAGCGTGGCTTGGGGCGATCGCGTATACCTTTCAGATATATTTTGATTTTTCCGGATATTCCGATATGGCGATCGGGCTTGGCCACTTATTTGGACTGCGCTTTCCGGAAAATTTCAATTACCCATATCTGTCCCGGAGTATTACAGAGTTCTGGCGCAGATGGCATATCACATTGGGAACCTGGTTCCGGGAATATGTTTATATACCTCTGGGAGGCAATCGTAAGGGCATGATCCGTCAGATATTTAACCTGTTGGTGGTATGGTTTCTGACAGGTCTGTGGCATGGAGCCGGATGGAATTTTATCCTCTGGGGACTTTATTTCTTCGTGCTTCTGCTGGTGGAAAAGCTGTTCCTTTTGAAGGAAATGAAAAGATGGCCGCGGGTATTCCGCCATATTTACGCGATGTTCTTTATCATACTGGGCTGGGCTGTTTTTGCCTGTGATGATATGAAGGTGTTGTCAACCTATATTGGAACTATGTTTGGCGTAGATACTGTGGTGGGAAACAGCATTTCGTTATATTACTGGAGCAGCTACGGTCTGCTTTTGGTGGTGTTACTTCTTGGAAGTCTGGAGCTTCCACGCAGGCTGGGAGAAAAGCTGTGTGAATGCATCAGGGGACAGCTGGGAGGAGCGGCTCCGGCACGGGGAGAACGTATCGTATTTCTGCTCCGGCTGGTATGGCTAGCAGTGCTTCTGACGGCAAGTACTGCACTGCTGGTGAGTGGCAGTTATAATCCGTTTTTATATTTCCGTTTTTGATGGCGTGTACAGGACAGGAGAGAGTAATGGCAAAGAAAGAATTACTGACTGTCGCTGCCTTTACGGCAGTGCTGGCGGCAGGCTTGATCATGACGATCCAGGGACATACAGAATATTCTGACAATGAGAACCGCTATCTGACCCGGTTTCCCACTGTCAATATGCAGAATGTCATGAGTGGTGAGGCGCAGGAGGAGATCACCTCTGCTTTCAATGACCAGTTTCCGGGCAGGGACGGATGGACCGGGATGTCAACAAGGCTGAAAAAGCTTATGGGAATGAAGGATATTGGCGGTGTTTATCTGGGCAGGGATCATTATTATTTTGAAAAGATCATGAATCAGGATATATCGCGCACCGATTATTTCCAGAATCTGCGTTTTGTAAACCGGATGGCATCTCTGAGTCAGGGAGCAAAAGTTTCTGTGATGCTGGTACCACCGCCGGGCAGTATATTGAAGGACAAGCTGCCGGCACATGCATCTCTGTATGATTCTGCGTCCCTGTACAAAACGGCAGTGGAGACACTGCAGGGGGCAGAGCTGATAGATATCCGGCAGGAGCTTACGAAGGCGCGAAAGGCCGGTCAGGGGACTGTTTCCGGAGGAAAAGCCCGGGAGGAGACCCGGATATATTACAGGACAGATCATCATTGGACCCAGTACGGAGCATATGTGGGATACAGGGCGTATTGCGAGAGCGTGGGGAGGAAAGCCGCACCATACGGATCCTTTGGAATACAGAAATTCAGCGATTCCTTTTACGGGACTCTCTACTCCAAGGCACTGGATCAGGATGCCGTGCCGGATCATATGGAGATTCCCGAGAAGCTGCCGGAGGCAGAGATTATCTGTGATGGCAATAAGCTTGAGGGCGTATATGATATGACTAAGAAGGATCAGAAGGATAAATATGCCGTTTATTTTGGAGGCAATTACGGAGAGGTAGACATTAAGGTAAAGAATCCGGAAAGTGACAGAACTCTTCTGGTGTTTAAGGATTCCTTTGCCAACAGTATGATCCCGTTTTTGATGAAAGATTATGCACAGATCCGGATGATCGATCTGCGCTATTTTAAGAACTCTGTAAAGAAATATCTGGAAGAAAATCCCGCAGATGAGGTTCTGGTGCTTTATGAGATGAGCAGCTTTGCCCAGGCCGACCAGCTGAATAAGCTGATGAAATAGACCGGACCGGATCAGCTGATGTAGTTCATCATGCGGAGCAGGAAGATCCAGAAAGTCAGGGTAACAGAAGATAGCAGGGTGGTGGCGACTACGATACTGGAAGCCAGTATGTCGTCACCATCCATATTTTTTGCCATAATATAAGCGGCAGGAGTGCACGGAGAGGCAAGCATGATCAACAGTGCGATCAGCTCCTGGTCCCGGAATCCCATCATGACCGCCAGTGGGATAAAGATCGCAGCCCAGCCCAGAAGCTTCATGAAAGAAGCGGCAAAGGTAGGCTTTAACTTTGCCAGTGCCTTACGTCCCTCGAAGCTTGCTCCGATAGAGAGCAATGCCAGAGGGGAGGTCATAATGGCAAGGTTATTGATCGATTTATTAACAATACCCGGCAGCTGCAGATTGATATAAGAAGCAGCCAGCCCGGCGAAAATACCGATGATAATAGGATTTTTGAGAATATTGACAAAGGCCTTGCGGATGCCGGCAGAAGAATCCGCACTGTCATGATCGCTCTCGAAGGTCAGCAAGATCACCGCAAAGATATTATAAAGGGGAACCGAGCCGATGATCATCAGCGGAGCCATTCCTGAGGTGCCGTAGATATTCTGGATAAAGGCGACGCCGAGTATTGCGGCACTGCTCCGGTAAGAACCCTGAACAAATGCTCCCACAGAGTGTTTATCCTTAAGCAGAAGCTTTGCCAGGATCCAGATGGACAAAATAGAAAACAGAGTTGCCACAAAACAGAACCCTACGTATTTACCGTTAAAATGATGACGGATATCCGTGTCTGCCAGATCCAGAAATACCAGGCATGGCAGGCAGACCTTGAAAACAAAGCGGTTTGCCACAGAGGCAAAGTGATCATCGATGATGCCGATCCGTTTAAATATATTGCCAAGGATCATAATGGCAAAAATCGGCACGGTTGCATTTATACTAAAAATAAAACTATCCATTGTATTTTCCTCCGTCCTGATTTTAGCAGAAGGAGGAAAGATTTTCAAGAAACGGTCATGCCATGCCAGCGGTGAAAACCGCCATTCAGGCTCATGACAGCATATCCCCTGACAGCCAGATCCCGCGCTGTGATGAGACTGATATGTCCCGAGTCGCAGTACAGCACAAGATGGGCGGGTGGGACGCCGTGGGTCTTTTCATAATCCGCCAGAAGTCCCGGAAAGTCGTCGATGGCTGATTCCCAGTCCATCCGGACGGCGCCGGCAATATGGCTTTTTTCATAATCCTCCCGGCTGCGCAGATCTACCAGAAGCAGATCCGATGTCTGCAGATAACCGGATAACGTTTTTTCTGATATCACCTGATACTTCATGGGACGTTTCCCCCTGATTCCTTGATTATGTAATGGGGCTGAAAGCCCCGGGTAATATTTAGTAGCAGTCTGTCTCGTCAGAAGAGTTGTAGCTGTTCTTGGAAGAATTCTTGCTGCTGTTCTTTGTCTTGTTTGATGCATTAGAGGAGTTGCTTGCATTCTTTGATGTGTTGGATGCATTGCTGCTGTTTTTTGAAGAATTGTAGCTGTTGTCAGCATTTGTCGAATTTGATGAATTTTTTGCCATAATTATACCTCTTTTCTGAATGATAATGGTCATGTCAGGAGAATTTCTCAAGACATGTTGTGATTGTTGCATGAAATAGTATGGCGTATTTTATAAAAATTATGCAAAAATTCTAAAAAGATTGAAAAATATGCTCATATACTATATTATGTATATATCTGCAAATCGTTACGAAAAGATTTTCGTTAAGGGAGAATGATTAGAAAATGAGGTGTAAAAATGAGGAGAAATAAGAAGGTATTGAAGGCGGCAGCCTGGGCTATGACATTTGCGATGGTTGTCACCGGTACCGGGATGCCGGTATCCGTGACAGCGGCCAAAAAGCCAAAGCTGAACCGCAAAAAGGCGACGGTCCGAGTGGGAAAGACCTTGAAACTTCGTGTCAAAAATGCGGGAAAGAAGAAGGTAAAGTGGTCCAGCAGTAAGAAAAAGATCGCAACAGTAAATAAAAAAGGAAAAGTAAAGGGCAAAAAGCCGGGCAAGACAGTGATCAAGGCCAAGGTGGGAGGCAGACTGCTCAAGTGCAGTGTTACAGTCCGGGCAGCAGCTGATACACAGCCATCTGCAGATACTTCGATCGTGATACCGGTTACACCTGCGCCGACAGGCAATACACCGGCAACGCTTACACCAAAGACAAGCGGTACGGTGGCTCCTTCCGGAAGTGCAAAGCCGGGCAAATCAGGTAAGCCGGGGGCATCTGACATGCCGGACAGCAGCACAGACGTGTCACCGTTGCCAACATCATCAGCAGACGTGTCACCGTCTGCCAGCGCCGGTGCAGAGCCGACATCCTCCGGTGATGTAAAGCCATCTGCCAGCGCAGAGCAGCCGACATCCTCCGGTGATGTGGAGCCATCTGCCAGTGCCGGTGTGACTCCGTCAGCATCTGCCGGTACCACGCCGGAAAACAGTCCGGAGGTATCCGGGACACCGGCTGCCTCACAGACACCGGAGGTATCTGCCTCCAGAGAGCCGGTCATCGTAGAGACAGAGGAACCGGATCCCGTCGAGGCCACAGAGGCGCCTGTAGAGGAGAAGTCAGAGGTACAGGTGATCGTTCGTAAGGATGGCAATGCCGTTGATATGGATTCATGGGAGGGATCGTCCAGGTATTACCTCAAAAAGCAGCAGGCTGATTATTTTGAGGACGGCATGGAGGTCACTGCAGGAACATATGATATCTACTCTTTTGACGGAGAGACCACAGATGACACGGGGGTTGACGTTACGGTTGACGGTGTTCATCTCAAGAAAGCATATATTGATTATTATACCGTCAGCTTCAATGATGAGAACGGTGCATTGCTGCGTAACCTCAGCAAGCAGATCGTATTGAAGGGACAGAAGGCGTCCGAGCCTGACTTTATACCGGGCAAAGACAGTTATTCCTTCAAGGGATGGTACTGGTATGCAGATGAGCTGACAGACAGCGAGCCGCAGTTATATGACTTTGATCTGGCTGTCACCAAGACCACAAGCCTCATGATCGAGTGGGAGTATTCCAGCCAGAGTACCGTATATACAGCAGAATATTATCTTCAGAATCTGGATGGCACCTATTCGGACACGCCGACTAGAGTGCAGGAAGGGATCAGTGCCATGTCAGATGCTATTGTTACAGCGTCTGACTATCCCCAATCTGGATTTGAACCGGATGATACCAAAAATGAGCAGGTATCTGTTAAAAAGGGCCAGAATACAGTGGCGCGCTTTTATTACGCCCGCAAGAGCTATACTCTCACCTGGAATCTGAACGGTGGAAGCAAGGACCAGCAGACGAGTGTGCAGGAGAAGATCCTTTACGGCCAGGCTCTTGTATCACCGGACGGTATCGCCAAAGTGGGATATGCCTGTAAAAGCTGGGTGAAGGAGGATGGTCTTCCTATCGTCACAGAGGAAAAAATGCCTGCGGAGGATCTTACGCTGACGGCATCCTGGGAGGCAGTCCCATACGACATTACATATGAGCTCAATGGCGGTGTATTTGTTCAGGGACAGGTACCGGACAAAACATACACGATCGAAGAGTCATATTACAACAATAAGATTCCTTCCAGAAAGGGATATACCTTTGAGGGATGGATCGGAGACAATGGAAATACTCCACAGACCTCCATCACGATACAGACAGGCAATACCGGCAATAAAAAGTATCAGGCTGTCTGGAAAGAGACACAGTACCAGATTGAATATGATCTGGACGGAGGAAGCTGGGGCAGTCTCCCTCCGGTCAGCACGTACAATATCGAAAGTGCGGATATTACACTGCTGACCCCGGTAAAAAGCGGATATACCTTTGTGGGCTGGATCGGCAATAACGGAACAGAGCCACAGAAGAATGTTGTCCTTACCAAGGGCAGCACAGGCAATAAAAAATACGCAGCAGTATGGGAAGCAAGTGCAGATCCGGAGCCGGGTGCAACCGCTACGGTAAAACCGACTGCCGTTACTACTGTAGAACCAACCGCTACAACAAAACCGACATCCACAACAAAGCCGACATCCACAGCAACTGTGAAGCCAACGGCTGCTGCCACAGCAACGCAGACGCCGGCCGTAAAGCCGACGAGTACTACAACTGCAACGCAGACTCCGGTTGTAAAACCGACGGCTACTGCCACAGCCACGCAGACGCCGGCTGTAAAACCGACGAGCACTACAACTGCAACGCAGACTCCGGCTGTGAAACCGACTGCCACTGCGACAACAAAACCGACGACACCGCCGTCAGAGAATAAATATGTATCAAGTACCACCATGCCCACAGGGGCAGCGGACAACACACTGACCGTAGGTAAGTTCTCTGTTTCCCTTGGTATGACGAAGGCACAGGTTGCAGAGGTCTTCGGAAACCATGAGCCGTTTATCAAAGGAACATCGCCTCTGGGAGCCGGTATCGAGAGCTACATGTACAATCCTTCGGAGGACTATTCCAATCTGCTGGAGGTACAGTTCAAGAATGACCGGGTAGTAGAGATGTCCACGATTTCAAAATATTTCTGCTACGAGTCTCTGGTATTTGCACAGGGCAGTGCATCCGGTCTCTCAGGCTTCAAGACTATGACGAGTTACGACTATGAGGCAGGTTATACGTATACCACAGACAGTGCATATGTCGATGCCTTTGTGGATCATCAGGGGAACAACGGCGTATACGGCGTACAGATTTTTGATAAAAATCTTGCGACCAGGCTTGACAACCTGATCAAACCGGAAAATCTGATCAACAACTATGATACCGGTGTGGCAGATACCATCAGCAAGGAAATGAAAGCATTTGTCAGCGGCTTCCGTATGTTTGCAGCCGGACTGGCCATGGAAATGGATGATTCCTCCTATGCAAAGGAGTTGAGTGAGGAAGCCAAAACAAAGGGCAGTGTCTCCGGGTTTAGCCTCGACTATCTGAATAACAGAGCAGATGCGTGTTATGATTACACTTTGTACTGGACAGAGCTGAGAGACAAATGTGCTGATGCGTTCGGGGTTGTTACCGTTTGTGTAGATAAAACATCAGGGGTCATAACAAATGACATGTCGAAAAAATATAAGATGTCTGGGATATATTATTACATGAGCCGTGGGGACTCAACCAAGGTGATATATCAGGATGAAGACACCGGGGAAAAAGTGGAAGATATATATTATCCTGTTTATTATGTAAACTGCGGTTTTTCCTATGACGCAACATCTAAAAAAACATTTGCAGTGATCGATCTCATTGGTGTAGAATAACATACGCAGAAATCGACAGGATCAGGAGGCATCTATGGGAAAAGAAACAAAAACAAATGCAATGCGTATTTTGGACAGACAAAAGATACCGTATCAGTTAAACACCTATGAATGTGGGGAGTTTATTGATGGCGTGACCATCGCCGACCAGCTGGGACAAAGCTACGACATGTCCTTTAAAACCTTAGTGATGCAGGGAAAGAGCAGGCAGTATTATGTGTTTGCCCTTCCGGTAGACAAGGAGGTTGACATGAAAAAGGCAGCGAAGGCTGTGGGTGAGAAAAGCGTGGAAATGCTGCCGGTCAAGGACATCAATAAGGTTACGGGATATATCAGAGGAGGCTGTACTCCTATCGGCATGAAAAAGCAGTATCCAACTGTGATCCACGAGAGTGCTGCGGAGCTGACGGAAATGATCGTCAGTGGAGGCAGGCTGGGTGAGCAGATACTTCTTAAGCCGGAGGATCTGTGCAAGGTGACCGGAGGCAGGTTTGCCGATATCATCCGGGACTGACAGGACAATAGATAAATATATTCGGAGGCAGCAGATCCTGCCTCCGATTTTATAAGAAATAACAATAGAAAGGTATGGTGATTGAAGTGAGAAAAACAAATTGGAAAAAAGGTCTGGCGTTTATCATGACGGCGGCACTGATCGTGACAGCGGCGGTTCCCGGAGGCGTCAGCGCAAAGGGCAAGATAAGGCTCAACAAAAAAAAGGTAACTGTCAGGGTAGGTCAGAAGGTAAAGCTGAAATTAAAAAATTCCAAAAAGAAAGTTCAATGGAAGTCATCCAGAAAAAAAGTAGCATCCGTTACCGCTAAGGGTGTTGTAAAGGCCAAAAAGAAAGGAACGGCTAAGATCACCGCAAAATGCGGTGGCAGGAAATATACCTGTAAGGTGACCGTTAAGGCAAAGGATGAAAGCATAGTGGAGACCGGGGCACCGGATGCTTCCGCAGCACCGGGAGCAAGTGCGGGACCATCTGCAAAACCAACGGCAAAGCCGTCTTCCAAGCCGGGAGAAGGAGGAAAAACCTCCACTACAACAGCACAGCCGGTAAAACCATCGACGGCGGCACAGGATACTCTGGCAGTTGGAAAGCTTAATGTTACATTAGGCATGTCAAAGGCGCAGGTGGAAGCAATGGCAGGCGGAAAGCCGGATCAGGACGGAAAGTCTCCGGGGGGACTGGACACCTATATTTATAATCCGTCCGGGGATTATACTAATTACATAGAGATGCGTTTTCAGAATGATAAGGTAGTGGAGATGTCAACGATCTCTCCGTATTTCTGCTACGCGGGCATCGTTTCCTCCAGGGATTCTGTTGATACGATCAAGTCAAACGGTTTTGTAAAAATGACGGAGTTTTCCGTGTATGAGGCGGCATACAAGTATGTCCAGTCCAATGCGTTTGTTACGGTTTTTGCGGACCATCAGGGAGATGGCGGCATTTATGGTATTCAGATTTTCGATAAGACGCTGAACTCAAATCTGAAGAAGCTTCTTATGCCGACGGAATATACATATGATGACAAAGTTGCTGCTCTGATGCAGACAGAGATGAGGGATTATGCCAATGCATTCCGTGTATACAAGGGCAAGACACTGATGGCTGACAGTGTTGTGGGAGCGGCTCAGATTCACGCAGTTGACATGTCATCTACCGGCAATACTGTTACAGGGGACTGGCAGAGCCGGTTTGAGCAAAACTACGGTGACTGGTATGCGGGTTATGAATTTGTGTGTGACGCCTGTGCCGATGCGTTCAGCACCATTGTATATATGATCGATGTGAAGGGAAAAAAGCAGTCAGCCAGCGATGCATATACATATCTGACGGGAGCCGTCCTGGATCAGGATGGAGAGCCGATCGGTGACAGCGGATATAATATCGAGTGCGGTTTTGCATATAATACCGGCAAAAAGCAAGTTACTTATGGTGTGGTCGATCTTTATGTATTGCAGTAGATAACAGCGTTCGCGGGATTGGGGATCGGATCTGCGGACGGGGAAAGGAATGTAGGATTATCGTGAAAGAGACAACAGGGAAAGCTTATGGAAACGGTCTGAAACGCCAGACGGACAATAAATTTCTGAATATGTATGAGATAGACGCTGTCCGGCGGGACGGAGTCCATTTCCCGTATTATATTGCAACCAGGCGGGAGCAGGGAGATCTCATGTATGAGAACGGTGTGCTTCGTGCGGACGGGGTGGTGATCTATCCTGTCTGCCGCCACGATCCGGAAAAGCTTGTGATACTGCGGCAGTTCCGGTATCCGGTCAATGATTATATTTATGAAGTGCCGGCGGGGCTGGTGGATCCCGGGGAGGATCCCATGGAGGCGGCGGTACGTGAGATGAAAGAAGAAACCGGTCTGACATTTACTCCATACCGGGATTATGACAGGGAGCTTCTCCGTCCCTTCGTACAGAGTCAGGGGATGTCTGATGAATGTGACGTGACGGTATTTGGTTATGCGGAGGGGGATATAAGCAGGAGAGCACCGGAGGCCACAGAGGATATTCAGGTGATCCTGGCGGATAAGCAGGAGATCCGGAGGATTCTGAGGGAGGAGCTTGTATCGCTGCGGGCAGCGTATCTGTTTATGGCATTTTTAAAGAGTGATCCCGAAGATCCCTTTGATTTTTTGCATATATAAGCAACTTGTGGTTATGACGAACGAAAATGTTTAATGTGTTCGTGTTTTTATAACATTTTACTGAAAAATGCCTATATTATGTGGTTTGGGACACATTCTCATCACAAAATGTAGTCAAATATGACAACAAAAAGAAAAAAATCAAAAAAATACTTGTATAATTTGCCGGTGTGTGTTATAGTGGTCTTACGGAAAAAGTTGAGGGAACGTTTCTAAACAACGTAATCATTTTCGTAAAGATGGTTACATTTTAAGAATGGTGATACCATGATATTTCTGCTGTGGGTGCAGCATAAATATAAAGCAAACAATTTAATTTAGAGGAGGCTTTTTATGAGAAAGAAAGTATTAAGTGTACTTCTGTGTACAGCAATGGCTGCAACAATGTTGACAGGCTGCGGCGGTTCTTCAGACGACACAAACAAGGGAGCAGACAATAACGCAACAAGCGGTGCTTCAAGCGCAACATCAGAGAAGAAATCAGCAGCAAATGTTTCTGATGATGGTAAAGTTCTTAACATCCGTGTTTGGAACGAGGAGTTCAAGAGCCGTATCGAGGATCACTATCCGGGATATAAGAAGACTGGTAAGTGGAAAGGTAAGATCGGCGACGTAGATGTTAAATGGACAATGGTTGCAAACGAGGGTAATGCTTATCAGGATGCACTGGATCAGGCTCTTATGAGCCAGGCAGACGCTAAGGCTGATGATAAGGTTGATCTTTTCCTTGTTGAGGCTGACTATGCACTGAAGTATGTAAACTCAGACTACACAGTAGACGTTGTAAATGATCTTGGTGTTTCTGAGGATGCACTTTCAAACCAGTACAAGTACACACAGGATATCGTAAGAGATGCTGATGGAGCTCTTAAGGGATCTTCATGGCAGGCTTGTCCGGCTGGTATGATCTACCGTCGTGACATCGCAAAGAAGGTATTCGGAACAGATGAGCCTGATAAGATTCAGGAAATCTTCTCTGACTGGGATGCTTTCAAAGAGGCAGCTGCTAAGCTGAAAGACAAAGGATATCTTGCAACAGCATCTGTAAACGATGCATACCGTGTATTCTCTAACAACGTAACATCTAAGTGGGTAGAGGATGGTAAGATCAACATTGATGAGAACATCAAGACTTGGGTTGATATGTCCAAGGAGATGGTTGATAACAAAGAGACAGCTACATATGATCTTTGGTCTTCTGACTGGAGCAAGGGCTTCATGAAGAACAGCAACGTATTTGCATACTTTGGACCGGCTTGGTTCTTCAACTTCTCAATGAACGCTGATAAGAAGGGTTCCGTTGGTATCGACGGCGGATGGGCTCTCTGCAAGGGACCTCAGAGCTTCTATTGGGGCGGTACATGGATCTGTGGTGCTAACGGCACAGACAATGCTTCCCTTGTAAAGGATATCATCGAGAAGATGACAACAGATGAGTCAATCATGACTGACATCGTTAAGAAAGATAACGATTTCGCAAACAACAAGGCTGCAATGGATACTCTGTCTAAGGATAAGAGCTTCAAGAACAGCATCCTTGGTGGACAGAATCCACTTCCAATCTTCTGTGAAGGTATCGAGAGTATCGACCTCAGCAACCTGTCATCTTATGATCAGGGATGTAACGAGGAGTTCCAGAAGGCTATGAAGGATTACTTTGATGGCAATGCTGATTATGACAAGGCTCTGGATCAGTTCTATCAGTCAGTTGAGACTAAGTACCCTGAGCTTTCACACTAATCGTCAGGTGTACACAATGTAACATGAATCTGGATGTGCCTGCTTACGGACGTAGGCAGGCACATTTTATACCTAAAAAAGGAGAGAAAAAGAATGAGCACATCTCCAAAGAGACGAGGAAAAGTTGAAAAACACAATAAATGGGGATACATTTTCCTGATTCCGTTTGTTGTTGTATATGTTATTTTCCAGTTGATTCCTTTGATTAGTACCGTCTATAATAGTTTCTTTGAAAACTTCCGTTCCGGACTGATCCAGGTTGGTCCGAACTTCGTTGGGATGGATAACTACAAGGAATTATTTGCCGGAGGATACTTCTGGTTGTATTTGAGAAATACCTTGATCATGTGGGTGCTTGGATTTGTTCCGCAGATCATTGTATCATTGATTTTGGGAGCCTGGTTCTCTGATCTCAGATTGAACATTAAGGGCGCACGTTTCTTCAAAACCGTTATTTATTTGCCAAACCTGATCATGGCATCCGCATTCTCAATGCTGTTCTTCGCATTGTTTGCAGATACAGGTCCTGTAAATGCCATGTTAAAGGGCGCCGGTATTCTGAAAGAATCATATCAGTTCTTATCTCATGTATGGAGTGCGAGAGGTCTGGTTGCTTTCATGAATTTCCTGATGTGGTTTGGTAATACTACAATCCTGTTGATGGCAGGTATGATGGGTATTGATCCATCTCTGTTTGAGGCTGCCGAGGTGGATGGAGCAACATCTACTCAGGTATTCTGGCAGATTACGATGCCGCTGTTAAGACCGATTATGGTTTACGTTTTAGTTACTTCCTTGATTGGTGGTTTGCAGATGTTCGATGTTCCGCAGATTTTAACAAACGGAAGCGGTCAGCCGACCCAGACCACAATGACACTGATCATGTACTTGAATAAGCACCTGTTTAGTAAGAACTACGGTATGGGTGGCGCATTGTCCGTTATAATGTTTATTATCACGGGTATCCTGAGCTTGATCGTGTTTAAGGCATTTGCACAGAAAAAGGAGGATTAACGATGGCGAATTCAAGAACACCAAGTGATGAGATTACAAAAGAGGGATTTGGCATTCATGCTCGTCGTGCAGTTGCATATATCTTTCTGATCTTTATTACGATCTTATGTTTGTTTTGGTTCTATGTACTTTTTGTAAATGCGACCAGAACTCATAGTGAGATACAGTTAGGTTTCCATGCACTGCCAGGTACAAACTTTGCTAAGAACTTTTATAATACGATTATAAATGGTTCCCAGCCGGTTTGGAATGGCTTGCTCAACAGTGTTATTATCGCAGCATTGAGTGCTGTTTTAACTACTTATTTTTCAACTATGACAGCGTATGCACTTCATGTGTATACATTTAAATTGAAAAAGTTTATGCATACTTTCATTTTGATGATCATGATGATCCCTACTCAGGTTACTGCTCTCGGTTTCCTGCAGTTGATCATGAAGATGCACTTAATGAACAGTTTTATTCCTTTGATCGTGCCGGCTGTGGCTTCACCGGTCACATATTTCTATATGAAGCAGTATATGGAATCATCACTGCCGATAGAGATTATCGAAGCATCCCGTATTGATGGTGCAGGAGAGTTCCGTACCTTCAATCAGATGATACTTCCTATCATGAAGCCGGCAATTGCAGTACAGGCAATATTCGCATTTGTAACAAGCTGGAACAATTACTTTATTCCATCTCTGATCTTAACGGAAGATACGAAGAAGACACTTCCGGTTTTGATCGCGAACTTGCGTAGTGCAGACTTTTTAAAGTTTGATATGGGTCAGGTTTACATGATGATCGCGTTTTC
>CAKRHL010000008.1 GCA_934338765.1 uncultured Lachnospiraceae bacterium
AGGGAAGGATTCCTCTGTATCATTTTGATGTTTACCGGATCGCGGATCCGGAAGAAATGGATGAGATCGGTTATGAGGACTATTTCTTTGGAAAGGGGGTCTGCCTGATCGAATGGGCTTCCCTGATCGAAGAACTGATTCCGGAGCATGTGACAGAGATACAGATTGAAAAAGTGTTGGAAAATGGATTTGATTACAGAAAAATTACTGTAGTTAAAAGATGACTTAATTTAGAAAGGCGTGATAAAAGATGAAAATATTAGGTGTGGACAGCTCCGGATTGGTGGCATCTGCGGCAATATTGTCCGGCGATGCCATTGTAGCGGAGTTTACGGTAAATAATAAGCAGACACATTCCCAGACATTGCTCCCTATGATAAAAGAGGTTGTGGATTATGCAGGGATTCCGCTGGAGGAGCTGGATGCCATAGCAGTTGCAGCAGGGCCGGGATCTTTTACCGGGCTCCGGATCGGATCTGCAACGGTGAAGGGGCTGGGGCTTGTGCTGGACAAGCCCATTATCCCGGTGCCGACGCTGGAGGGGCTGGCATATCAGCTTGCAGAGTCAGACGGATTTATCTGTCCGATCATGGATGCCAGGAGAAACCAGGTCTATACCGGAGTTTATGAGATGCGGGACAGTGAGCTGGTTCCGATCATTGATCAGTGTGCCATGGATATTCATGATCTGCTGAGGGAGCTTGCAAAATATCCGGTAAAGGTCCGTTTTCTTGGAGACGGCGTGCCTGTTTATGAAGAGGTCATCCGGGAGGAGATAGTGAACGAGTATCAGTTTGCGCCTTGCCATTTATCGAGACAGAGGGCGGCAGCAGTAGCTGCTTTGGGAGAGCGTTATTATCATCAGGGCAGGATCGAGACGGCGGCAGAGCATCGACCGGTATATCTGCGAAAATCTCAGGCAGAACGAGAAAGAGAAGAGAAGTTAAATGCAGATTAAATATATGGACGAGACGGAAACAACGGAAACGGCGATATTGGAAAAGGACAATTTTACTCATCCGTGGAGTGAGCAGGATTATATGGAGCACCTGCATGATGAAGATAAGATTTATCTGACTGCGGTACAGGATAGCATCGTTGTGGGAAGTTGTGTACTCTGGTGCTCTTTTGAAACAGCAGATCTGTGCAACATTGTTGTGGATGCGGCTCACCGTCGGGAGGGAATAGCAGAGGCTCTGTTATATCAGGCGTTTCAGGAATGTGCCGGAAAAGACGTAGAACAGATTTTGCTGGAGGTGCGTGAGAGCAACCGGGCAGCCATTGGACTATATGATAAATTAGGATTTGAAAGGATTTCACTTCGCAAAAATTATTACAGAGATCCCCGGGAACATGCCGTGATCATGCAGAAAAAACTTTGATATTTGATATATGTTTTTAAATCGACTTCCTTTGTTTTCCACTATACAGAAATGCCGGGACAGGATATACTTACAGTAAGCAAACAAAAGGAAGCAGCTGCGGTCCGGCTGCGGAAGACTGGAGGATAAGACTGGAGGATAAAGATGGCAGACAATAGATTATTCTGTAATGGTTGTGGACGTATTTTGAAATGCGACAATGGTATTCTGCGGGAAGATGTCTTTGAAGGAAAAAAGCAGTGGGGATATTTTTCGAAACGGGATCAGGAGATACATTCTTTTTTGCTCTGTGAGGAATGTTATGATGAGATGGTGAAGAAATTTGTTATACCGCCAATGGTGACAGAAGCAACTGAATTGTGATACAATAGTCCACGGATTCTTTCAGAGATGAGAAGAGGTGGATTATGTTAGATGTATGTTTACTGGGAACCAGCGGAATGATGCCGCTGCCGGGACGGTGGCTGACAGCCATGATGACCCGTCTGGAGGGCAGCAGTCTTCTGGTGGACTGTGGAGAGGGTACACAGATCGCCATTCGCGAGAAGGGGTGGAGTGTCAATCCTATCGATACGATCTGTTTTACCCATTATCACGGAGACCACATCAGTGGTCTGCCGGGTCTCCTTTTGTCCATGGGCAATTCAGACCGGACCCGTCCGGTGACGATGATCGGGCCAAAGGGACTGGAAAAAACAGTCAATGCATTGCGCGTCATTGCGCCGGGGCTTCCCTTTCAGATTCAATTTATAGAGCTTAGTGAGAAGGAGCAGGATCTGGAGGTCAATGGTTATCATATCAGAGCCTTCCGGGTCAATCACAATGTAACATGTTATGGATATACCATTACCGTGCCACGGGGCGGAAAGTTTCATCCGGAGCTTGCGAAGGCCAATGAGGTTCCGTTAAAGATGTGGAGCCGCCTGCAGAAGGGAGAAACCATAGAGCAGGATGGACGTGTTTATACACCGGATATGGTGATCGGACCGGCCAGAAAGGGCATTAAGCTTACATATTGTACAGATACCAGACCGTTGGATGTTATTGCGGAGAATGCGTCGGAGTCAGACCTGTTCATCTGCGAGGGAATGTATGGGGATCACGACAAACAGAAGAAAGCAGCAGAATTTAAGCATATGACAATGTACGAGGCAGCGAGACTTGCAAAGAAAGCAGATGTAAGGGAAATGTGGCTGACGCATTACAGTCCTTCCATGCTGCATCCGGAGGATTACATGAAGGAAGTCAAAAAGATCTTTCCCTGTGCACATGCTGCCCGAGACAAGTGGAGCAAAACTCTTGATTTCATTGATGAGGAAGAGGAGAGGTAAAAATGGACAAAATGACAAAAAAGATTTTGATCGTATTTGTAGTTGTTGTTGCAGCAGCCTTGTTGATCTTTATTGGCGTTCGTGCTTTTCAACAGAAAGAAGCAGAGGAAAAGGGTGAAACAAGTCTGCCAAAGACGGAGGTGGGCAAGCTTCTGGCAAAGGATCTGGAACTGGAGTATCCCGGAACACCTACGGAGGTTGTGAAGCTTTTCTGGCGATTGAACAAGTGTATTTATAATACCAACATGAAAGAAAATGACCGAAAAGCATTATATCGGCAGCTTCGTCTGCTGTATGATGATGAATTCCTGGCACAGAAGGGAAATTCAGAGAAAGAGATGTATCAGTCGTTAAAGAAAGATATTAAGACGTTTGATGAAGCAAAAAAATTTATTTCTTCTTATATCGTGCAGGAGGATGATCAGGTCAAATATGCAGAGGTAGAAGGACAAGAAGAAGCCACACTGGTTGCTTCTGTATTGGAAACCTCCAAAAAGTCAAAAACCACAGAATCCTATGCAAAATATATCTGCCGCAAGGACAGCAAAGGGCGATGGAAGATCCTGGGCTGGCAGCAGGTCACAGCAGAGAAAGCGGGAAAACAGTAAAAATGAAATGGCAGAAGGGAGAAGAAGGGATGTGGCAACATCCTTTCTTCTCTGATAATTTACAGGAAATATATGCGAGAAAGGCTTGGTTAAAATCATGGAAAAAGATGTACTGATATTGGGAATCGAAAGCTCCTGCGACGAGACAGCGGCATCCGTAGTGAAAAACGGAAGGACGGTTATGTCCAATGTGATCTCCTCTCAGATCGATATTCATACATTATATGGAGGCGTGGTGCCGGAAATCGCATCCAGAAAGCATGTAGAGAGGATCAATCAGGTGATCGAACAGGCACTGAAGGATGCAGGTGTTACGCTGGGCGAGATCGATGCGGTCAGTGTAACATATGGCCCGGGACTGGTGGGAGCGCTGCTGGTAGGAGTAGGTGCTGCCAAGGCAATCGCTTATGCGGCCGGAAAGCCACTGGTGGGAGTTCACCATATAGAGGGACATATTGCGGCAAATTATCTGGAACATCCGGATCTGGAGCCACCGTTTTTGTGTCTTGTGGTATCCGGAGGTCATACTCATCTGGTGCGTGTGCTGGAGTATGGCAGATTTGAGATCATCGGTTATACCCATGATGATGCGGCCGGAGAGGCATTTGACAAGGTTGCAAGAGCCATTGGCCTGGGATATCCGGGTGGGCCGAAAGTTGATAAGCTGGCAAAAGAAGGAAATCCTCATGCTATCGAGTTTCCGCGGGCAAAGATTGATGGCTGTGAGTATGATTTCAGCTTTTCCGGTGTAAAATCAGCCGTGCTGAATTATCTGAATGGCTGCGAGATGAAAGGCATTGAAGTGAACAGAGCGGATGTGGCAGCGTCCTTTCAGCAGGCAGTAGTCGATGTGCTGGTGGGCAGAGCGGTTGGTGCCGCCAAAAAGCTTGGGGAAAAGCGGATCGCCGTAGCAGGCGGCGTGGCTTCCAACTCGGCGCTCCGTGCCGCCATGAAACAGGCGTGTGATGAGGCAGGACTGGGACTTTGCTATCCGTCACCGATTTACTGTACAGACAATGCGGCAATGATCGCTTCCCAGGGATATTATGAGTATATGGCAGGGACGCGTCACGGTCTCGATCTCAATGCCGTGCCGAATCTGAAGATCGGCCAAAGATGAAAAAATATCAATTAAAAAACTTTATAGAAAAATAATTTCATTATCGGCAAATATATGTTATACTATCTCCAAAGGGTTATTCTGACCATTTTTTGGCTGGAAGGATCCGATAAAGAAATTTATGTACATAAACTGACAAAATAAGGAGAGAAAAAATGTTTGCAGATGAAAATGTGATTAGGATCAAGCATGATGTACTTTATGAGGTGGCAAAGCTGGCCTTTGAGGGCACTCTGGAGGAGGAAAGAGATCACCTGCCACGTAAGATGATACCCGGACCAACACCGCAGTTCCGTTGCTGCGTCTATAAAGAGCGTGAGATTATCCGTCAGCGTATTCGTCTGGCAGAGGGGAAAGCTCCTGGTCCGGAGGACAATGGAAATGTCGTTCAGGTTATTTCTTCCGCATGTGAGGACTGCCCTATTTCCAGTTATGTTGTAACGGACAATTGTCAGAACTGTCTTGGTAAGGCATGTGTGAATGCATGTAAGTTCGGAGCCATCAGCCCGGGAGAGAAGCGTTCCCACATTGATGCCAATAAATGTAAAGAGTGTGGTATGTGTGCGAAGGCATGTCCTTACAATGCCATCGCTCATCTGAAGCGTCCATGTAAGTTTGCATGTCCGGTAGATGCCATTACATACAATGATCTTGGTATTTCCGTGATTGATGAGAGCAAATGTATCCGTTGTGGTCACTGTATCCATAAATGCCCATTTGGTGCCATCGGTTCCAAAACATTCATTCTGGACGTGATCGGCGCGCTGAAGGCAGGCAAGAAGGTTTACGGTATGGTAGCTCCTGCGACAGAGGGACAGTTCGGTCCTGACATTACCATGGAGAGCTGGAAGATTGCCCTGCAGAAGGTTGGATTTGCAGATATGATCGAGGTTGGCCTCGGCGGAGATATGACCACACAGAGTGAAGCTGAGGAGTGGCTGGAAGCATACCATGCAGGTGAGAAAAAGACCACATCCTGCTGTCCGGCATTTGTCAATATGATCCGTAAGCATTATCCGGAGCAGGCAGACCTGATCTCCACTACGGTTTCACCAATGTGTATGATCTCCAGAATGCTCAAAGCCAAGGAGCCTGACTGCTATACCGTATTTATCGGTCCATGTATCGGTAAGAAGTCAGAGGTCGTAGATCAGCAGATTGAGGGCAATGCAGATGCAGTTCTTACCTACAGTGAGATCCGCGCCATTATGAAGGCGAAGGATATTGAACTGGAGCCGGCTCCAAACGAGTATCAGGAGTCAAGTACCTATGGTAAGCGTTACGGTAATGCCGGTGGTGTAACAGCTTCTGTACTGGAATATATGAAAGAGACAGATCAGGAAGTAGATGCTAAGGTATTTAAGGCCAACGGTGCCATGGAATGTAAGAAAGCAATGCTTCTGCTGAAAGCAGGCAGGCTGCCGGAGGACTTCGTAGAGGGTATGGTCTGCGAGGGTGGCTGCGTTGGCGGTCCAAGTGGCTATGCTGATCCGATGAAGACCAAGAAGGTTCGTGATAAGTTGATCGATGAAGCAGACGACAGAAGTATCACAGACAATCTTAAGAATTATGATCTGAGTGCATTTGAGCAGCACCGCTAATCAACAAAACGGATAAAACAATATCAGGGAATGTATCACTCCAAAGGAATGAGACATTCCCTTTTCTTCTGCAATGTATAGTCCAAAAATGATTTATTTCAAACTTCGCACAATTAATAGATGGATGCGCCCATAATAGTTCTTACGTCTGAAGAAAATGAATATAGATTTTTGCCCTCAGAATGTCTGACAAAATCGTGAAGCTGTGACGCCAAAATTGACGCAGATCCGTAAGTGACAAGACAATTTTGGTGTCACCTGCTCACGGTTATTCAAATAATTTAAGGCAAAAATCATATTTACACTTTGGACATAAGAACTATTATGGGTGCGATCGGATGATCATTGCGCGAAGTTTGGAGAGTTTAGATTTTTTACATTTATGTATTGACATATGGAAAAGATTTGGTACAATAGAAACAAACATATGAATGATTGTTCATATGATGAAAAGAGAAAACATATATATTTGAAAGGATGGAAATCATTATGAAGAAGACGTATAAGATTGAGGTTGACTGTGCGAACTGTGCAAATAAGATGGAAGAGGCTGCAAAAGCTACAGATGGCGTAAAGGATGCAGTTGTAAACTTTATGACATTGAAGATGTCTGTAGAGTTTGAAGAAGGCAGTGAGCCAAAGGCAGTTATGCAGGATGTATTAAAGAATTGCAAGAAAGTAGAAGATGATTGTGAGATCTTCCTGTAATCGCTGCTAAAAAGCGGTTCGTAGGAAGGAGTGTGAATCTATGACAAAGAAACAAAAAAAGGCATTGATACGTATTATCATAGCGGTTGCGTTGGTGGGACTAATCTCATTGCTGCCGGTAAAGGGATATATCCGGTTTGCCTTATTTATGGTTCCATATCTGGTGATCGGTTATGATATTCTGCGCAAGGCGGTTAAGGGTATTATGAACCGTCAGGTATTTGATGAGAATTTTCTCATGGCGGTTGCAACCATTGGAGCCATCGCGCTGGGAGATTATACCGAGGGCGTGGCCGTTATGATCTTCTATCAGATCGGAGAGCTGTTCCAAAGCTATGCGGTGGGTAAAAGCCGGCGTAATATCAGTGAGCTGATGGATATCCGTCCGGATTATGCTAATGTTGAGGGAGAAAACGGTGAGTTGGAGCAGGTGGATCCGGATGAAGTTGAGATTGGCAAAGTCATTGTTGTGCAGCCGGGGGAAAAGGTGCCGATCGATGGTGTGATCATTGAAGGAAAAAGTACCTTAAATACAAGCGCATTGACCGGAGAAAGCCTTCCAAGAGAGGCGGAAGCAGGAGATGAGATTGTCAGTGGATCCATCAACATGACAGGAGTGCTCCGGATCAGAACCACGAAGGAGTTTGGAGAGTCTACTGTTTCTAAGATATTGGATATGGTGGAAAATGCCAGCTCCAGAAAATCCCGTTCTGAGAACTTTATCTCAAAATTTGCTCATTATTATACACCGATCGTATGTTACTGTGCAGCAGCATTGGCAGTACTGCCTTCGTTGGTAAGTATTCTGTTTCTGCATATTGCACCGGACTGGGGAGAGTGGATCTTCCGTGCATTGACATTTCTGGTTATCAGCTGTCCGTGTGCACTGGTTATCAGTATTCCGCTCAGCTTCTTTGCCGGGATTGGAGGAGCCAGCCGTTCCGGTGTATTGGTAAAGGGTTCCAATTATATGGAGACACTGGCGCAGACCAGCTGTGTTGTCTTTGATAAGACAGGTACTCTGACACAGGGTGTATTTGCAGTATCCTCCATTTATCCGGAGGGGATGAGCGAGGATCAGTTGTTGGAGTATGCGGCACTGGCGGAGAGCTATTCCGGTCATCCTATCAGCAGGAGTCTGCAGAAGGCTTATGGAAAGGTGATTGATAAGAACCGCATTGCTGATGTGGAAGAGATCGGTGGAAACGGCGTGAAAGCCTCCATTGATGGAAAAGCGGTATCCGTTGGTAATGATAAGCTGATGAAAAAGCTTGGGATTCCTTATAAGGAGTTAAATGAGATCGGAACGGTTGTTTATGTTGCGGTGGATCAGAGTTTTGCGGGAAGTATCCTGATCTCTGACCAGCCGAAGCCGACAGCGGCAGCAGCGATCAAAGCATTGAAAAAAGCAGGAATCCGCAAGACAGTTATGCTCACAGGTGACCGTAAGAATGTGGCGGAACATGTGGCAAAGGAGCTGGGACTTTCAGAATATTATGCGGAGCTGCTTCCGGCTGACAAGGTCAGCGGTGTGGAGAAACTTTTGAGCGAGCAGGGAAAAAAGGAAAAACTTGCTTTTGTAGGCGATGGTATCAACGATGCGCCGGTGCTTTCCAGAGCAGATATTGGTATTGCTATGGGAGCCATGGGATCCGACGCTGCTATTGAGGCGGCAGATATTGTATTGATGGATGATGATCCAATGAAGATTGCCAAGGCGATCAAGATTGCCAGAAAGTGTATCCGTATTGTTTATGAAAATATTTATTTCGCCATTGGCATTAAGGTGATATGTCTGATCCTGGGTGCCCTCGGTATTGCCAATATGTGGGCTGCAATCTTTGCAGATGTGGGAGTTATGGTCATTGCAGTGCTGAATGCCATCAGAGCTCTGTCTGTTAAAAGACTGTAAAAGAAGATTATGATGCACGGGACAGATCTTGTCCCGGCATCCTGTTACCCGGGCATGGAGAACAGAAACCATGTCTTGACATCCCTCTCAGATTCCTACATACTAGAGATATTAGGGTCGGAAGCATTTCGCTTTTGTATCATATGTAGGAACTGAGGGGGATTTGTATATTATGAAACACGAACATATTGCATTGGACTGTTGTGACAGTGTTGAGGTACATCAGGAATTGTTAAATATAGTGAATGAGAAGCTGCCGCCGGAGGAAGTTTTATATGATCTGGCGGAGCTGTTTAAGGTGTTTGGAGATTCTACAAGGATCAGGATCTTATTTGTGCTTTTTGAAGCAGAGGTGTGCGTGTGTGATCTGGCGGCTGCATTAAATATGACGCAGTCGGCGGTATCACACCAGCTGCGCATTTTGAAGCAGAATAAGCTGGTACGGAGCCGAAGGGAAGGAAAGTCTGTTTTTTATTCTCTTGCAGATGCCCATGTCCGGGCGATCATCGATCAGGGACTGGAGCATGTGGAAGAGGAGTAATGTGAAGGGAAATCTGCTTTACAAATATTGTGCCTGCGGCTCAAAGTTTGCGGGTTGAGAAAGGAATGTAGGTTTAAGGTGATGAAAACAGATGATTTGGAAGATTTGAGAAAACATCCCATCGGAGTGTTCGATTCCGGTATGGGTGGGATCAGCGTGCTCCGGGAGCTTGTGAAAGTCATGCCTCATGAGGATTTTATATATTTTGGAGACTCTGTAAATGCGCCTTACGGTACGAAGAGGACAGAAGAGATACGGGAGCTGACGATCCATCATGTGGAAGGACTGATGGCACAGGGAGCCAAGGGGATTGTTGTTGCATGCAATACAGCCACAAGCGCGGCGGTGGCTATGCTTCGTAAAATGTATCCGGAGCTTCCGCTAGTGGGGATCGAGCCGGCGATCAAGCCGGCAGCAGTGCAGAATCCGGGTGCCAGGATCGTGGTAATGGCAACTCCTATGACGATTCGCCAGGAGAAGTTTCAAAAGCTGATGGCACATTATGAGGATCAGATCCGTATTGTCCCTCTGCCGTGTCCGGGACTCATGGAGTTTGTGGAGAGAGGTGATCTGGAGGGAGAGGATCTGCGTACATATTTGCATGAACTGCTGGGAGAGGTTTCCCGGGAACCTATTGACGGTATCGTGCTGGGCTGTACCCATTATCCCTTTGTAAGAAAAATGATACAGGAAATCGTTGGGGAGAATGTTACCATCTATGATGGTGGTCCGGGAACAGCAAGGGAAATGAGAAGACGTCTGGCACGGAAAGATCTGCTAAATCCACAGTCGGAGCAGGGACAGGTGATATTTTATAACAGCCGGAATACAGAGGAGGAGCTTGCCTTATGTCGATCCCTTTTTCGCGCATAGGGACGAAAGTATTTAAATGTGGCAAAAATTAAGGGCAAAACATTTGTTTTGCCCTTTTTATGATCAAAATTTAATCCTCGGAATCTGTTTTTTCTGCAACGATCACACGGCAGGAGGCGGTGGTACCGTTTTGCAGGGTGGCTGTGATCACTGCGATTCCCGGAGACTTTGCCACGATTTTCTGAGCGGCATTGACTCTGGCAATCTTGGGGTTGGAGGAAGAAAACACGGGGATTTCTGCCGTGATACTTGGACGCAGAGTGATCTTAACCCTCTTTCTGGTATTGGGTGACATGCGGATCTGCTGGCGGTTAAACTGCACGCTGGTAGCTTTAGGTGTCACATTGATCTTGCAGGTCAGCTGGGTTGCCGTATTATTAAAAAACAGAAAACCCTTCTCTTTGATCTTTACCGTTATGGTAGCACGTCCTACACCTGTTCCGGTGCATTTGCAGCTGATATCGTCTTCTCCGGGTTCAACGGAAACGGTATCATTAGAGCTGCTTTTGAAGGAAACCGTCTGATCTGTGATGCCGTCCACGGTCAGGGTGACACTGTCATCTAAAAGCACATGGGCTGTCATCATATTTAATGAGTATGGGGACTGCGCCTCCTTCTTTTTGCTGCGGGAGCTTTTTGCTGATGCAGATGTGGTATCTGCCAAAAGCGAAAACAGCAGAAGAAAAGCAATCACCTGATAGCGGAATCTTTTTTTCTTCATGAGAATCATACCTTTCTATAATATAAATCTGCGTATTGATCATCAATTTTTCTTTTGACATTAACAGAATATAGGCTATCCATGGCAAAACCATGTCATCACAAAAGAAAAATTGCCATAATTTTTCCTTATTTTTGTGGTAAACTATGTATAAATAATTCAAAAATGCAGGGAAATAATATATACATAATAAAAATGCTTATGGCAGGAAGGGAGAAAATATGCAGTACATATTGATTGCAGATGATAATAAGGATATCACAGATATTCTGGCGGCTTATGTGCAGAAAGAGGGATACCAGCCTGTGATCGCAAAGGATGGACTGGAGGCGGAAAGGCTCTTTGAGGAGTATCAGCCTCTTGCGTTATTGCTGGATGTGATGATGCCGTTAAAGGATGGGTATGAGGTTTGCAGGACGATACGCAGGGAGTCCGGTGTTCCGATTATACTGATCACTGCCCGGGGAGAAGATTACGATAAGATCATGGGGCTGGATATCGGTGCGGATGATTATATTGTAAAACCATTCAGTCCGGGAGAGGTTATGGCGCGTCTCCGGGCGGTTCTTCGGAGGATCACTCCACAGCAGGAGACAAAGGAACAGGAAGGCGTGATCCGCATTAAAAATCTGTATATTAATCTGGATGAGTACACCTTTAAGGTAGATGACCAGAGGATTCCGTTGACCAAAAAAGAAATCGAAACTATGTGGACGCTGGCAGGGCATCCCAATAAAGTTTTTACCAGAGATAATCTTCTGGACAGTCTGTGGGGGTACGACTATTACGGAGACAGCCGTACGGTAGATTCTCATATCAAGAGGCTGCGTTCTAAGCTGGATTCAGTGGAACATCCGGACTGGAGTATCAAGACCATCTGGGGTGTGGGATACAAATTTGAGGTTGAAGATATGGATTAAGGAAAGTGGAGGAAAGATGAAGCGTTTAATGCGCCTGTTTCGCAAAAATGACATAATTATCCGGATATATCTGTCCTTTGTTGTTGTATTGGCTTTGACCGTGACTCTGATCGGTGTTATTTTTCTGAAGTTGTATGAGACCAACTATATGCGTTCTTATACAGATACATTGACCAGACAGGGAGCTGTGATCGCCAAAAAGGTTGGAAAACTGGCCAGAAATCAAAATACCAACAGGTTTTCCCGTTATGCATCGGATATCGATGAGCTGCAGCGTGCGGATGAGGTTGATGTATGGATCGTCAGCAATGAAAAAGCCCAAAAACCGTTGGCAAGCGATTATACAAATGCAGATACCGGAGGCCTTACCCGGGAGATGTATGACGTGCTGCAAAAAGCATTTCAGGGACAGAAGGCATATAATTCCAACTTTGACAAGATCTATGGTATGGTGATCCTGCGAACGGCGATCCCGATCTACGTAGAGAAGGATTCCGAAGAGGCAGCAGGGGCAGTCATGATGGTCAGTATGCTGGACCGGCAGCAGATGGGAGTGCGTCAGGGTAAATATCTGCTGACCCTCAGTGCGGTCATGGCATTGATCATATCCTACATCATTGCGCTGGGAGCCTCCCAATATTTATCCCGGCCATTGGCAAGGATACGCAGGGATATACTCCGTCTTGTGGATGGAGATTACAGTGAACATCATATCATCAAAAAGGATACCCAGCTGGGACAATTGGAAAATGCGCTGGATGAACTTGCAGGACGGCTGCGGCAGATCAATGAGGAGAGAAAAAATCTGGATCGGGTGCGTCAGGACTTTTTTGCCAATGTATCCCATGAACTGCGGACACCGATCACAGTACTGCGGGGGTATTCGGAATCTCTGGCAGATGGCGTTGTGACGGGAAAGCAGCAGGAGCAGGAGTATTATCAGCGCATGGTACAGGAATGTCAGGGGATGGAGCGGCTGGTTGGAGATCTTTTTATCCTTTCCAAAATGCAGAATCCTGATTTTCAGATTGAAAAAGAACCTGTCAGTCTGATACAGATATTTGAGGATGTAGTGCGTCATGGGCGCAGCCTGGGACGGGATAAGCAGATTCAGATTGAGATGGATATGCCTGAGGATGAACCGTGTCTGATCCTGGGGGATTATGATAGGCTTCGTCAGATGTTTCTGATCATTGTTGACAATGCAGTGAAGTTTTCCCATGAACATGGCGTGATCGAAATCTCTCTGAAGAGACACGCGGAGAAGGATATTGTTCGCCTGAGGATTGAGATCAGAGATTATGGCATTGGAATCTCAGAGGATCAGCTACCGTATATTTTTGAAAAGTTTTATACTTCCAAGCTACGGCAGAATCAGAACGGAACAGGGCTCGGGCTGATGATCGCCAAACAAATAGCCCTTCGCCATGAAGGAGACATTTCGGTAGAAAGTCAGCCGGGCGAAGGGACAGTATTTGGATTTTCATTTATAGAATGTTCCGTAGAGGATGCTGAAAGCTTATAAACAGATGGCTATGGTATCGAGTGTCTGTTGCAGATCCTCCTGTGTATGTGCCAGCGAAAGGAACATTGCCTCGAATTGTGCAGGTGCGATATAGATGCCATGGGAAAGCATCTGATTGCAGTAATGGGCATAGGCGGTGACATCTGATTTCTTTGCGCTGGAGTAGTCGGTGACGGGAGTCTCTGTAAAAAACAGACTTCCGATAGAACCAACATGATTGACCTGCCAGGGGAGATCTTTCCGTAGAAGGATCTCCTTTATTTTATTGAAAAATTCGTCCGCCGTATTGTTTAATTGTGTGTAATACTCCGGGTGCTCCTTTAGGAGTGTGAGCTGGGTAATGCCGGCAGCCATTGCCACAGGATTACCGCTTAGGGTCCCGGCCTGATACACATTGCCTACCGGAGAGACCTGTTCCATAATATCCCGGCGGCCGCCATATGCGCCAACAGGCATCCCGGCGCCGATGATCTTACCGAAGGTGGTCAGATCCGGCTTAATATCATAATATCCCTGGGCACCGGTGAGGGAAAGGCGGAAGCCCGTGATCACTTCGTCAAAGATCAGGATGCTTCCGTATTGATCACAGATATCCCGGAGGCTCTGGAGAAAACCGGGAGCAGGAGGAACAACGCCCATATTGGCGGCCACAGGTTCCACGATGATGGCAGCAATCTGTTCGCCGTAACGCTCAAAAAGCGTGTGGACGCTGTCCGAATTATTGTACTCTGCTGTCAGGGTATCGCTGGTCACGGAAACCGGTACGCCGGAACTGTCCGGTACACCTGCAGTCATTACGCCGGAGCCGGCTTTGACCAGCAGACCGTCAGAGTGACCATGGTAGCAGCCGGTAAATTTGATGATCTTATCTCTTCCGGTATATCCTCTGGCAACACGGATCGCACTCATAACGGCTTCTGTGCCGGAGTTGACCATGCGTACCATGTCGATGGAAGGAACGACATCACAGATCAGCTTTGCCATTGTGACCTCAGATTTTGTGGCGGTGCCAAAGCTCAGACCATTGGTACATGCCTCCAATACAGCCTGCATGGTAGCGGGATGATTGTGACCGAGGATCATAGGTCCCCAGGATCCGATGAAATCGATATATCGGTTTCCGTCTTCGTCCCACATACAGGACTTGTCAGCTTTTGCGATAAAGCGCGGAGTACTGCCGATGGACCGAAAGGCCCGGACGGGAGAATTTACTCCGCCCGGAATATATTTAACGGCTTCCTGAAAAAGTGATTCTGATCGTGTCATGAGATGACCCTCCTTTATTATATTTCTATTTCAAAAAAAATATATTGTTGTTGTTGACCGGCGGAATCAGCAGTGTCAATGTAATTATTTCCCACAGTGATAGATCCATGATATTTATCCACAAAGGATTTCAGGACATTTAAACCAAGCCCATGCCCGGTAAACTCTTTTTTACTGGTATACCGTGGGGAGAAAATATCGTGAACAAATTTTCCTGTGACCAGAGGTCCCGGGTTTTCCACGGTTATGAAAAACGGGCTGTTGGAACCGGACCGCTTGCCCAGGGTAACATAAATGTTATCGTTTTCCAGGGAGGCTTCGAGGGCGTTGTCAAGAAGAATGCCGACGATGTCCACAATTTCCGTATCGGAGCAGGGACTGTGATAATGGTAATCATTTACCTTGACGATCATTTTCATGCCGGCAGATCTTGCCTCATGAAACTTACAGTAAAACAGGCTGGCGAGCAGCTTGTTTTCTATATGCAGAAAAGAGTATGATTCGGTATCCACAGCGTTTTCGGCAAAATTGGAATAACTTTTCAGCGCATGGGAAAGGGAATCGTAATCGTGATAGGAGTCCGACAGATGTATCAGGGATGCAAGCTGATTGTTATAAAGATGCTGCTGCTTCTGGATATTCTGGATCATATCATTGAGGATCGGCATGTAAGTCTCATAATCCGAAATAGCCTGTTTTCGTCTTTGGTCTGCGAGGCTTTGCATAATGATCAGAGCCCCCAGAAAAGAAAAAATCGCAATAGACGCAATGGTGGGCATCAAAAGTCCCAGACTTAACTCGTTATATCTTAAGCTCAGCGCAGAGATGATCAAAAGGATTACGATCAGCACCAAAGAAGAGGAATAAGATATATTTTCCAGATTTTTCATCCATTTGCGGACAGGCAGAAAACGAAGAACCGGGATCAGGATCAGACAGCCGAAGGCAACGATAGACAGAGAAGCGGGATCGTCATACCCGCTGGAATCGCATGGGATATGGAGCAGATTGAACAGGACAATAAAAAATACCTGACAGACAGTTTCAATGAGATAACCGCATATTACCACATTCAGACATTGGCTGATGGATTTAGTGGTGTTAAAATAAATAAACAGAAAGTACAGACTTAATATGAGGAAAAGTCCGATGACGATCCACTCGTTGTCATAAAACTGTATAATGACCGCCAGACAATACATGATAAAAAAACTGATACCTGCAGACCAGGGATGTTTTTTCTGCAGGGCGAGTTCTCCTGTCAGATAAAGCATGCATACAGCGTAAGCCCCGATCTGCAGGACGTTTACCAGTAAATACGGGATCATGATAGACACGGTGGAATCCTCCTTTCTGTTATATGATGCTACTCAAGATAAAAAACTTTTCCATAGGGAATATCGTCCTCGATCTCCTTGATGTGGAGTGTCCGTTCCTTTGGATTGGCTGAGTGGATATATTTTTTATTAACGATAAATGATTTATGGCAGCGCACAAAATGTTCCGGAAGGATGTCGGCCAGAGATTTCATGGTATATTGTCTGGAACAGATCTCTCCGTGTTTTGTGGCATAAAGCATATTTCTGCCAAAAGCCTGTATAAAATAAATATCATTTGTATTTAATTTCATGAAAATGCCGTCCGCTGTTTTGAGACGGATCGAACAATTGGTTTTTAAGATCTGATCAAGTTGGTAAAACACATCCTCCTGACGAAAGGGCTTTAGCAGATAAGCATAACAGTGCAGCTGATTTAATGCCTCATATATATAATGGGGAAAACTCGTGGTAAAGATCACGGGAGTTTCCCTGTAAGAGGAATTTTCCGACAGATATTTTGCAAAGGCCAGACCGTCTTTATTCTCAGTAGTTTCATCCAGAGCAATATCCACAAAAAAAGCAGTATAGTGGATGGAATCATCCAGTTTTTTTAATGCCGAGTTCAGATCCGATGCGACAAAGCAGTTCAGATTGATAGGATAATGGTTGATCATATCCACAAGATTCTGCGAAAAAGCAGGATTATCTTCCAATATAAAAATGGATGGATTCATTTGTAGGGCTCTCCTGTTCATAAAGTTCTTTTTGTTATTTTCATATTGAAAATACACGTATATTATTCGTATCGTATTGTATCACTTTTGGGACACATTAAGCAAATGTTTTTATGATATTAATATTTACGAAAATGATTTCATGACCAAAAACAGGCATTTCGTGACAAAATGCTAGAAAAAAAGAAAATGCCGTGATAATATATTGAATATCGGGTGACGAGTAAAAGATGATTAGGGCAGAAAATGTCGCATGACATTTTCCAAGGGAGTGGAGAGTGTTAGGATACATAAAGGATTCTGAGCGGACAGGAGAATCCCGCCGGCATATCTAAGCCGGAGATAAAGCAGCCATACGGATCAGAGTGATCTGTCTGGCTGTTTTATTTTTTGTTACACTTTTTATGGAGATAACTTTCTTTTTTTTCTGAAGGATGATATAATTGTTTTACTGGGGATTTTTTGGGAACAGTACGGGGAGAAGGTACAAAGGAAAACACATAAAGAAAGGATGCAGGGGGCAGACATTATGTGGCAAAGATTATTTTTTAGTTCCCTCGCTGCAACATCGGCAAGAAGCATATTTATGACGATCATTGCAGTGTTGATCGTGCTTGTGGTCATGCTGTGTGCGGGCATTGTTTTTTTGGCTATTCAATTTAAACGCGTGTATGGGGAAAAGGAAAGATATGATCTGATCGCAGCACAGAATGAAAGTATCTGGCTGGATTATACATTTTCACCGCAGCACCTGACCGTGACAGGGGACATTGGGCAGTTTACTGGGTTTGATATGCTGGATTTTATGGGGGTTGAAGTCTATGATATCTATAGCTGGGTCAATGAGGAGGCAACTCCGGTTCGTTCGGCCATACGCAACTTCTTTGACAGCGGAGAGAAATATTTCAAGACGGATCTACTGATCCGGAGGCTGGATGATACATATGCGTGGTATGCAGTTACAGGCACTCTGGTCAAGAATGAAAAGAATCAGAAAAACAAAAGATTTGTGATCCGTATGGAAAATGTTGATTCTCAGATAAGTCAGGAGAAAGAGCTGACGGAGATGGCAGAAAATGATCTTCTGACCGGTATCTTAAATAAAAAGACAATGGAAAGCAGGGTGTCTGCTCAGATGGAGTATCGTATCGGCAGTGAAAAACTCGTCTTTTTTATGATCGATCTGGACAATTTCAAGGAAGTCAATGACAATCTGGGGCATGCATATGGCGATAAAGTGTTAGTGGAGACTGCCGGTAAAATAAAAAAAGTATTTCCGGCCAACGCACTGATCGGACGTCTGGGAGGCGATGAGTTCGCTGTTTTTGCACCATTTGATGCATTTGATCAGGAAAACCTCACAGAGTATATGACCAAAAAGGGAGAACAGCTTTGTGAAAATCTGAAGGAAGAGTATTCCAATGGGGATATTACTGTGCAGGTTTCGGCAAGTATTGGTATAGCATCTGTACCGATTGACGGGGAAGATTTTATGTCCGTTTATCAGAAGGCGGATAAAGCATTATACTTATCAAAACGATCCGGAAAAGACAGATACAATCTGTTCCAGCACAGTGCGGCAGATGAGTAGATAACAGATCAGAATGGAGGTTCATATGACAAGTGAGTATGCATATGAGGTGGTTGCGGCTGTATTTTTAGTCGTAATTTCTATCAGCTACAAAAAGAAAAATTGGCTGGATCTGTATATGAATCGCTGTTTTATCCAGCTTTTGCAGGCTGGTGTGTTATTTACCATAGTGGATATCGCAGTCAGCATATTTCGTGGATTTGTATTTCCGGAGAGCAGATATATTTGCAATCTGAATTTCGTGATCCCGAGGGTCGCTATGGTCTGGATCGCTATGTTTTATTTTCAATACTGGCATGGTCTCTGCGGACACCGGGTTATTGTCAAAAGTATACGTTTCCTGGAGATGATCCTGCCGGGCTGTGTGGCAACGGCACTTGTGTCGTCCAGTCCGGTCACGCATCTGGTATTATGGTATGATTCCCAGGGAATCTGTCATAACGGACCGCTCAAGGATATTACATTTCTGGTGGTCAGTATTTACTTTATCGGGGCATGTTTTACGGCGTTTCATTCTTCGTCCTCTGATTCCGTATTCAGGGGGTTGATATGCGTGATATTGTGTGTGCAATATGATATTATAGTTTTAATACAGCATACATTCTTAAAGGGCAGTTACCTGTTAGCTTTTTATGGAGTGGCAGTTATGATCTTTGTGTGTTATCTGCTGTATCAGAATCTGGATCGTTATTCTGACCGGATCAGCGGAGGGTTTTCCAGGGCAGGTTTTCGCAAGGTCATTCAGGAGAAATTTAAGTATCGTCAGAGATTTAGCTGTCTGTTCATTACGATACAAAATTATCAGAATATTCTGAGTATCTGTGAAGAGGATGAGCTTTCCGGTGTTATGGGGGAGATTGGTGGAATCCTTCGTCAATATGGAGGAGGACATAATCAGTTCCATATTCACGGTGCCGATTTTGCCGTGCTTCAGAGGAGGGAAGAGGACAGTGTAGCTCTTTATGAGGCGGTTTCACAGAGACTTCCGGGGACTGTGAGGATCAACAACAAAAGCATTCCGATCAGTTATGGCTTTTATATGCTTACTCTTGAGGAGGCCGCATACGACCAGTCAGAGTTTTACAAGATGGTTGCCAGCATGAAAAAGATGCTGAGGGAACAGCTCCACGACAGGCAGCTTCTGCGCTATGAGGGAGAAGTTCGCCGGAATATCGATCTGGAGCTTCAGATCAGCCGTATGTTGAAGAAGATCATGCAGGATAAGCAGTGTGATATCTGTATTGCTCCGATCGTTGACAGCAGCACGGGGAAAAGACATGCGGTAGAGGCAAAGATTTATATGCTTCGGGAAAATGGTAAGCCGATTTCGGAAGGAGCGATCTGGGCCGTTGCCAAGGAAATGGGTTATGTTCGGGAGCTGGGGCGTATCACGCTGGAGAGTGCTTTGAAAATGGCCCGGGATGAAAGGATTCTGGAGCATGGGTTTAAAAAGCTTGTTATCAATGTAACTCCGCTTCATATCAGTTCGGAGACAGTGATCCGGGAATATCGTTTTCTGGCCAAAAAATATGAGTTTCCTTTAAACCGGCTCTGCCTGGAGATGACAGAGGATATGAGTGTTCCTTTTGAACGGCTGGAGAAGTATATCAATGACCTGATCAGTGAAGGGGTAACAGTGGTACTTGATCGTTATGGTGACAATGTATGTAATCTTCAGGGGATCATGAGGATGCCTTTCGGTGTTGTAAAGATCAGTGAAAAAATGGTGGAGAGATATTGCTCCGGAGAGAGTGATGTTTTGAAATATCAGATCAATATGCTTCATGACAATGGATGGGATATTTGTCTGGAGGGCATTGACAATGAAAAGCGTTATGAAGAGGTAAAGAAACTGGGAGATATCTCATATTTTCAGGGAAGGTATTATTCCGGAGTTCTGACACCGGAGAGGATACATATGTATATGGAGGAAGTATAATGGAGGTACAGATACATTATGAGCTTGCGGCAATGACATTTATGATGGCCGCAACGCTGGTGTTTTTTAAACAAAGACATTTGCGTGTGTATAGGAGCAGTCTGTTTTTCTGTCTTATGCTGATGGGAGTTGTGACTGCTGTTTGTGATGTCTTTTGTGGGATCGTGATGTATCATCCCGTGCCTGTTTTATTAGGATATATTGTGCAGCCGGTCTTTTTGGTTGTCTCTATGATCTACTCGGTTACATATTCTCTGTATGCGATGGAGCTGCTTCACAGACTGGATTATATCGGTGGTACGAAACGTAAGGTTTTATGGTGTGTTCCTTTTGCTGTGGGAGTGATCGCAATTGCAGTAACGCCTTTTACGGGGATGTTGTATTCGTTTGATCCTCAGGGGATATTTCATAGAGGAAACTGGTATTATCTCATTGCATTCATCTGTATTATTTACATACTGATCCCTCTGATGCTGATGCAGCGGGTTTCCTTTGTTTCAAGAAGGATCAAGAAATGGATCATTGCGATCCCTGTGGCAATGGTCACTGCCAAGATACTGCAATACACGTTTTTTCCCGACCTTTTATTTGCTTATGCGGTAAACAGTGTTGTTATTTTCTGCTGTTATCTGTTTTTGCAGAATTCCGATTATTACATGGATGAAGTGACCGGTTTTTTCAAGATGCATGGTTTTGAAGAAACCGTTCGTGAAAAAATGGCTTATAAAGAGGAATGTTCCGTACTGATCATCCGGATCATCAACTATAATGCCATGACAGAGATGTATGAGGACTCCAAGCTGACAGCGATTCAGGCGGCGATGGCAGAGCTGATGCAGAAGGAGTGCGGAGACAAGGATTATTATCATATTGCTGCTTCTACGTTTGCGATACTGCTTCCCAATGAAAAGGAGACGAGAGAGGTACATCAGCGTTTTGTTGATGTGATGCCCAAGATATGGACGATCGGTGGAGAAGAAATTGTCCACGAATATTGTTTTTATGAGGTAAATATTCTAGATGACTGTGATTCTGTTGAAGAGCTTTTACAGCGGGTGGCATATGCGAGGTCGGATCATCAGGGTCACCACAAAGCAGGAGAATTGATCCCGTTGACCCATGATGCCGTAAAGCCTGCAGAGGAAAAGCAGATGGTGGCGGAGCTGGTGGAGCAGGCAGTGATCGACAACAGTATCGAGATATATTTTCAGCCGATCTATTCCCTGGAAAAGGGGCGGGTCACTTCCTTGGAGGTGCTGTCCCGTTTAAAGGACAAGGATAAAAAATTTATAAATCCGGAGTTTTTTATCCATGTAGCGGAAGAGAACCGGGATATCATTGCTCTGGGAGAGCAGATCTATCGCAAGGCATGTATATTTGCAACCCAGAACCATATCTTTGAAATGGGGATTGATGATATCAATATTAATCTGTCGCCGGTACAGTGTTGTTATGAAGAGCTGGCACAAGACTTGATCCGTATTGCAGGAGAATATGACATCCCTATGTCAAGGATGCATCTGGAGATTACAGAGAGCGGTATTATGGATAAGGAAGAAATACGGGAAACTTTGGAGACACTTCGCTCCTCCGGAGCCAAGATCGCTCTGGATGATTTTGGAACGGGTTATTCCAATGTCAGCAGTATTGTGAGTCTGCCGGTGGATTTCGTCAAGATTGATAAGAGCCTTGTGTGGTCCTATGGAAGAGGAGAGAATAAATATCTTGATCAGCTTGTACCGATGATACATGCAGAAGGAAAAAGGATTATTTCGGAGGGGATTGAGACACAGGAACATATCGATATTTTTAAACGATTAAAGGGAGATTTCCTGCAGGGATATTTTTATTCAAAACCGCTGCCGGAGAGGGAGTTTCTGCAGTACCTGCGCGAAACTAATGGGATATCCGGGTGACGGAATGATCTGACCGCAGAATGATGAACAGGAAAACGATAGAGAATATAAATGGAGGAAGACATGGAAACGATCAATGTATTGGCATTTGACCTGGGGGCCAGCAGCGGAAGAGGTATGCTGGCACGCTTTGATGGCACAAAGATTACTCTGGAGGAGATTCATCGGTTTCCTCACAACTTTTCTGTACTGAATGGCAGAGCATATTGGAATATTATTTCTCTTTATGAGGAAATGAAAGAGGGAATGCGCCTTTGCAAGGAACCTCTTTCCGGTGTGGGTTTTGATACCTGGGGGGTTGACTGTGGTATGATCGATGCACAGGGCAATCTGCTTGGTATGCCGGGCAGTTACAGGGATGCTGCGCTGGATCAGGACAATATGGAGTCCGTTCTGGCTGCGTTTGCTCCTTCCGAGCAGGACCACAAAAAAGCAGTGCAAAAAGGCGAGGAGTATGCGTTTGAACAGACAGGGATCGCCAGTCTGGCATACAATACATTATATAAGCTGTGCTATCTGCAGAAAGCCATGCCGGAGCAGATGAAAGCAGCAGACAAGATTTTGTTTATGCCCAATCTGATCGAGTATTTGTTTTCGGGAGTGGTACACAGCGAGTATTCCATTGCGTCGACCTCTCAGCTTCTGGACATGAAGGAAAAGAAATGGGCGTTGGAGCTGTTACAGAAGGCAGGTATTGATCCGTCTCTATTGGCACCGTTGGATTATGCAGGAAAAGATCTGGGACCGCTTAAGCCGGAGATTGCCGGAGAAGTAGGCCAGGAGAATCTCCATATTCTGTCGGTGTCCGGACACGATACTGCCTGTGCCGTGGCTGCTGTGCCTGCCAGAGAGGAAGAGTTTACATTTTTATCCAGTGGAACATGGTCGCTGATGGGTATTTCATCCAAGACCATGCTGCAGGGAGAGCAGGTGATCCATGACAAGATTTCCAATGAAGGAACCTGGGACGGAGGATACCGCCCGACTGTTAATATTATAGGACTCTGGCTCAATCAGGAGCTGCGCCGCAGTTTTCAGAGAGAAGGCAAGGAGTACAGCTTTGCCCGGATGAATGAAATGGCGGCAGCAGAGAAGCCGTTACAGAGTTTTATCCGTCCGGACGATTTTATGCAGCCGGGGAATTATCCGGAAAAGATACGGGCATATTGTGAAAAGACAGGTCAGCCGGTACCTCAGACAGACGGGGCGTTGATACGTTGTGTGCTGGAAAGTCTTGCGATGCGATACCGTCAGGTGTATCAGAGCTTAAAGCCATATATCACATGGGAAGAAAAGCTCTATATTGTAGGAGGAGGCGCTCAGAATCAGGTATTGAACCAGTTTACGGCAAATGCCCTTGGTATACCGGTGATCACGGGAGCCAGTGAGGCAACTGCCGTGGGAAATATTATGGAGCAGCTCTATGCATTGGGGGCTTATAAAACAAGAGAAGAGAAGTGTAATATTCTTGCAGCTTCCTTTGAAACGGCGCAATATCTGCCTCAGAAAACGGAGGTTTGGGATAAAGCATATGAGCGTTTTGAACATTTATATCAGTAGAGCAGAACGTGGCAGCTTTTGAAGTGATATTATAAAATGACAGAATAGTAAGGGTGACCGGTAGAACCGGGATTCTTACTATTTTTTGTGTGTATGGGAAAATGCCCGTGATGCAGTGTGGATCAAGGGAAAAACTTTTTGTTTTCGGATTTTACATTTTGACAGATTTTGGGTATAGTATACATAGAGAAAGTTTGAAATATTGAGTAAGACATATGGAGGTTTTTATGGCATCAAAGATTAAAAGCATACAGGAGATAAAGATACCGGACACATATACACTGGAGCAGTCAGCGGCAATTCCGGAGATTGACAGTTTTGCGCTGGCATTGCGTCATAAGAAGAGTGGGGCAAGAATTCTCTTTCTGAGCAATGAAGATAACAATAAAGTGTTTTCTATCGGTTTCCGTACTCCGCCCAAGGATGCGACGGGAGTGCCGCATATTATAGAGCATACGGTGCTGTGCGGTTCCAGAGAGTTTCCGGCCAAGGATCCTTTTGTGGAACTGGTGAAGGGGTCTCTGAACACCTATCTCAATGCTACCACCTACCCGGACAAGACATTGTATCCGGTGGCAAGCTGCAATGACAAAGATTTTCAGAATCTGATGCATGTATATCTGGATGCGGTTTTTTACCCGAATATTTATAAGCATGAAGAGATATTCAAACAGGAGGGCTGGCATTATGAGCTCAACTCGCCGGAGGAGCCTGTAACCTACAACGGTGTTGTGTTTAATGAGATGAAGGGTGCTTTCTCCTCTGCGGACGGAAAGCTGGAGCGTTTTGTAATGAACGGACTGTTCCCGGACAATACCTATGGCAATGAGTCCGGTGGAGATCCGGCCAATATTCCGGATCTTACTTATGAGGAGTATCTGGACTTCCATCGTCATTATTATCATCCGGTCAACAGCTATATTTATCTGTACGGTGATATGGATATTGAGGAGAGACTGGAGTGGATGGATCAGCATTATCTCAAGGATTTTCCGGCAATAGAGCTGGATTCATCGATTCCTCTGCAAAAGCCGTTTGCCCGGATGAAGGAGTTAGAGACAGAGTATGCTGTTTCGGAGAATGAGGACAGTGATGAAAAGACATATTATGCTTTTGCAGCCGCGATGGATATCACTCTCGATGTAAAGGTCTGCAAGGCCTTTGAGATTCTGGCTTATGTTCTGGCTGAGATGCCGGGAGCGCCTCTCAAGCAGGCTCTTTTGGATGCCGGGATCGGTACGGACATTGATGTGGATTTCTGCGATATCCTGCGCCAGAGCTATTTTGCGTTGACCACACAGAATGCCAAGGGTGGGGACAGACAGCGTTTTTATGATATAATCTGCAGTACTCTGCAGGAGCAGGTGGAGCATGGCCTGGACCAGAAGGCGTTAGAGGCGGCCATCAATGCCATGGAATTTAAGGAGCGTGAAGCGGATTACGGCATGTTCCCGAAGGGTCTGGTCTATGGGCTGAATACCATGAAAACCTGGCTCTATGATGACAAGATGCCGTATGATTCCCTTTGTTTCCAGGACACCTATGAATTTTTGAGAACGAAGTTAGGAACCGGCTATTATGAGGAGCTGATCGAGAAATATCTGTTAGATAATCCTCACGCTGTTCTGGTAGAAATGAAGCCGAAAAAAGGACTGTCCGCCGAGGCAGAGCAGAAGGAAAAGGATCGTCTGGCCGCATATAAAGCATCCCTGTCTGAGGATGGCATACGGCAGCTGATCGAGGATACCAAAGCACTCAAGGCATATCAGGAGGAGCCGTCACCGAAGGAGGTGCTGGAAAAGATACCGATGCTCTCCAGAGAAGATATTGGCAAAGAAATTGCACCAATCTTCAATAAAGAGGAGTACTTATGTGATATTCCGGTTATGCATCATGATATCCACACCAATGATATTGTTTATCTTGATCTGTTGTTTGATGTGGATGATTGCCGGGAATACATGCCACAGATAAGCTTTTTAAAGACACTGCTTGGCTATATGGATACCGCCTCCCACAGCTACAGCAGTCTGGATACCGAGATCAATTTCCATACCGGCGGTATCGGTGCTGATGTGAATTTCTATCGTCTGTATGGTGAGGAGGATACATGTAAAGTTCGCTTCGAGATGAGTACCAAGGTGCTTCGCAGCAAGCTTTCTGAGGCGCTGGAGCTTATGGCAGAGATCATGTTCACCACAAGCTTTGACGATGAGAAGCATCTTCGCGAGGTGGTAGCGGAGGCTCGTTCCCGCAAAAAGATGAGTCTGATGTCTGCCGGTCATCAGGCGGCAATGCTTCGTGCAATGTCTCATTTATCAGAAGTAGACTGGCTGACAGAACAGTACGGTGGTTATGGTTATTATCAGTATCTGGCCGGCGTGGCAATATGACCATATCATGTACGGCAGATCAGCAGGGACTTCAGGCGTTGGATCAGGAGCTTCCGGCATTTCTTACAAAGCTGGAGCAGTTTGAAAAGAAAACAGATATTGACCGGCCTGACGATGTAATGATGCCATTTAAGAGAGAAGCCGGACAGAAAAATGAAGCGATCATGACACCGGCAGAGGTACAGTATGTGGCGCTGGCCGGAAAATGCAATGATATGTCCGGCATCAAAAAAGGAGTGTTGGACGTAGTACGTCATTTATTAAACTTTGGATATCTGTGGAATGAGGTTCGTGTCAAGGGCGGAGCATATGGTGTTTCCTGCCAGATGATCCGGAATGGAGAGGGCTTCTTTACCTCGTACCGGGATCCGGGACTGGAAAGTACTCTGGAAGCATACCGCAAAGCGGCGGCTTTTCTGCGATCCTTTGAGACAGAGGAAAGAGAGCTGTTAAAAACCATCATTGGCACCATCAGTGGTCTGGATACGCCAAAACCACCGGCATCCAGAGGTAAGCGTTCCATGGGGATTTATCTGTCGCAGATTCCGCCGGAGATCTTACAGCAGGAAAGAGATCAGGTGCTGGCATGCTCCCAGGAGGATATCCGTGCGGCAGCAGCAATGGTAGAGACGATCGCAGAGCATGGTAATATTTGTGTAATAGGTAACGAAAATCATATCAAAGAACAGAGCCGGCTTTTTGATGAGCTGATGACTTTATAATACAAGGAGAGAAATATGGCTAAAAAACAAGAATTCCGATCCGGTTTTGTGACCCTGATCGGACGCCCTAATGTAGGAAAATCAACCCTGATGAATCGTATGATCGGACAGAAGATCGCGATCACCTCCAACAAGCCCCAGACGACCCGGAACAGGATCCAGACGGTATATACAGATGAGAGGGGACAGATCATCTTTCTTGATACACCGGGGATCCACAAGGCGAAGAATAAACTGGGAGAATATATGGTATCTGTGGCAGAGCGCACCCTTCGTGAGGTAGATCTGATCCTCTGGCTGGTAGAGCCTACGACATTTATCGGCGCAGGAGAGCGTCATATTGCAGAACAGCTCAAGGGGGTCAAGACGCCTGTATTTCTGGTGATCAATAAGATTGATACCGTAGCGAAGGCGGAGATACTTACATTTATAGATGCCTATAAGGATATAGCGGACTTTGCGGAGATCATTCCTGTTTCTGCTTTAAAAGGCGAGAATACAGATGAGCTTCTGGAGTCAATGTTCCGTTATCTGGAGGCAGGACCTCAGTATTATGATGAAGATACCATTACCGATCAACCGGAACGCCAGATCGTATCTGAGCTGATCCGGGAGAAGGCATTGCGCAATCTCAGCGACGAGATCCCTCATGGAGTGGCGGTAGCCATTGACCGTATGAAGGAACGTCCGGGCGGAACATTGATCGATATTGATGCAACGATCGTCTGTGAGCGCAATTCCCATAAGGGGATCATTATCGGAAAGCAGGGTTCTATGCTCAAAAAAATCGGTACAGATGCCCGCAGGGATATTGAGGCTTTGTTGGACTGTAAGGTCAATCTGAAATTATGGGTTAAGGTAAAGAAGGATTGGAGAGACAGTGATTTTCTGATCAGGAATTTTGGTTATCGATCCGAGGGACAGGAGGAATAACGATATGAAAAAGATAAAAAGCATTTTGATGGTTGGAAGTATTGCAGGCATTCTTTTTGCCGTGACAGCAGTAGTAAATATAACCAATATACCGCAAAAATCTATGGCTGCAGTTACTGCGACACCGGCAGCCTCTGCATCTGCGACCACAACACCGCGGACGACAGCGTCTGCTTCGTCTTCCGCTTCACCGAATCCGTCTGCGTCTGCAACAGCATCCGCGGCTCCGAGTGCTTCTCCTACAGAGGAACCGGCTATGTCTGTAATGAATGCACCTATAGAACAGAAGATAACCAAAAAAGGACTCATTTACGAATATACAGCCACATATGCCCATTTGATCGGCTGTACCAACACTGCAAAACAGAAAAAAAGTATCCATGTACCTGCAAAAATATGTGTACAGGATATATATTATGATGTGACAATGATTGATTACGAGGCGTTTCAGGGCTGCAGTAAGCTTAAAAATGTTACGATCGGACGATATGTGAAGCAGATACGTTACGGAGCGTTTATGGGTGATTCCAAGCTGAAGAGAGTTACTTTTCAGGGGAAGAAACTTCAAAACGTAGGTGATGATGCATTTTACAAAACAGCTTCAAGGATTCGCTTTGTTATGCCAAAAGCAGTTAAGACGAAGTACCGGAATCTTTTGAAGGATGGAAATCCACGCCGGGCCGTTTATCAGGGCAAATAGTCCGATACCATAAGCTTCCAGTATATCCATCAGATGAAAAAGCCATTCTAAAAGCAGGCATATATATGACATCATGTGCGTAAGGGAAAGAGGAGTTTTTTACACTTCTTGCTGAAGCGTTATGGAGTTATAGTATCATGCCATATCACGGGCAAAGGAGAATGGATGATGGAATTACAGGATCGATGGAATCAATTTGCAGCCAGTGGCAGGGTGGAGGACTATTTAAGCTATCGTCAGGCAGAATGCAATAAGACATCAGAACATAATCCGAATGAGGATAAAGCAGAAGAAAAAGCAGGGGCATATTATGGCAGCAGAGCTGATAGAGGTAACCGGGATGGTATTAGCTGCATCTCCGGTGAAAGAATATGACAAAAGAATAGAGCTGTTGACCAGGGAACGGGGACGGATCTCTGCTTTTGTGACGGGGGCACGAAGGGTAAACAGTAAGGTGTCGGCATGCGCGATCCCTTTTACCTTTGGTACGTATTATCTATATGAAGGAAGATCATCATATAATGTACAGTCTGCTCATATCCAGAAGTTCTTTTCCGAGATTGCGGATGACTTTGACATTTTGTGCTACGCTTCGTATTTTGCAGAGCTGGCAAGATACTTCACCAGGGAAAATGTAGAAGCACCGCAGGAGCTGCTCCTGCTTTATGTAGCCTGCAGTGCTATGACCAGAGGACAGGTTTCCCTGCCATTGGTGCGTGTTATCTATGAAATGCGGATGATGCAGATACAAGGGGAAGCGTTGGAGCTGTTCCATTGTCTGGGCTGTGGAAAAGAAGAAGGGAAATTAAAAGTATATTTCTCCAGAGGAGGGTTTTTGTGCCGGGAGTGTGCTGCAAGATCTGTGCGCCCGGAACGGGAGAAGGGGTATTCACTCAGCGGTGATGCGGTGTATGCTCTTCAGTTCATTTTAACCACCTCCTTAAGCAGGCTTTTCAGCTTTCGGGTTTCCGATACAGTGGAAAAAGAACTGACAGACTTTATGAAACATTATTTTGAACATTACCTGCATCATACTTTTCGGTCGCTCGCCTTTCTATAAGAAAGATATGGAAAAAAATACTTTACAGAAAGTGTTGTATTTTGAGAATAAATTGAGTATACTATCTATAAAAGAAATCACCTGGGGTGTACGATACTCCTGATATTTTGAACCTACACTTTTGAACAGGGATTCCTATATCTATATGCGGATGTCACGCCCCTATTATCGGGGACGGCAGAGGTATATGTGCGGTGACCCACCTAGCACATGCTAGGACTCAAAATTCAGGAACCGGCATTTTGGGCTTCTTTGATAGCAAGAGGATCATTTTTATATGATCCTCTTTTCGATAAGGAAAAATAAGACAGTTTTATCGGGAACAATCCGGCTGGAAAGGGCAATTAAAAAAAACGTCAAAAAATTTCAAAAAACACTTGACGAGGACGGCCTCGGGTGTTATACTTGTCAAGCAACGTTTGAGAGAGACAAGCAAACGTCACAAAAGAATATGTGGAGAGGTATCGAAGTGGTCATAACGAGGCGGTCTTGAAAACCGTTTGTCCGCAAGGGCGCGTGGGTTCGAATCC
>CAKRHL010000009.1 GCA_934338765.1 uncultured Lachnospiraceae bacterium
TTCCTATACCAACCCCTGCTTTATTATATCAATATTTAACGACAATATCTGTCACTTTAATCACAATTATAATCCCCTTAAATCATTTCTGATTCCTTTAATTTTATTATAACTATTATAAAGTAAACCAGCAAAGCAGTTTTACCAAACCGCCTTGCTGATCAGCGATAAAATTTCTTATCTCAAGTACCTGATCTAATCAGAAAAAATTCCTGCAATACATCCTACAGCACCACCAACAGTTGCTCCCAGCCCCGATGTCACCGGTCCGCCCAAAGCGCCGATCGCTGCACCAATACTTCCCCCGGCAGCTGCTCCTGTTGCTCCTCCTGTTAATACGTTTCCACATTTGTCCTTAAAATCTGACATAATATCATCCTCCTTTTATTCTTCACTGTTTAAAATGTTGTAATACAACTATTCAATGGTAACTCTGCCTACATCAAAAACCTCAACAAATTTTCTCAATCTAATGCACCTCCTTTACTACGGATCACAAGCTTCCATAACGAAATTAACTGCATCTTCAATTTGAATCTCTGCTGAAGCAGGGGGAAATGCAACCACATTCCCTCCCTATCAGCAAGCCCTGAAATTAATCACAAAAATTGTCATCCGACAACAAACAGATCACTTTCAAGGGACACAAAACACATCCACATGATTTCATGCTCTCACCTCCCAATACTGTGATGAAAAATTAATTGTTCCATAATATAATTAAATTTTCATCCCATTCAAGGCTCTATGCCCAGTTCCTCTTTCAACCCTCTAACCATCGCGGCGGAGTAATTAAGCTTGTTTTCCTTGGCCAAAATATCAAGCCACTGAGGTATTGTCACATTTTTCTTAACGTAAATCTCTTTGGACGAATTCCTGTAGTAGGGCATCCATATATGAATATAAATAACATCCTGTGTGCATGATGGTTTTGGAAGCTCCTGGCCTCTGCTCTCATAGTCAAGAATTGCTAATGCCAAACACTCCTGTGCCGCACAAATAGCTTTTTCCTCTGTCGTCTCCTCTATCCATCCTGCATCTGGAAAGTCTATAAATTCAATATGATAACAACCGTCCTCTGATGTTATCGTTGCCGGATACACATAATTTTCTTTCATTTCTCTCACCTCAATGAAGATTCTAATCTGTATTTCATTGTTACAATACATATCATAATACGTATTGTAACTTCTGTCAACACCTTTTTTTAATTTTTTTATTTTTTGTTTTTTTAACTACTTATTGAAATCTTTCGTTATCTGGCTTATAATATAAGGACGGAATGTGTGACTTTTATCTGTAAAACGGATTAATAAGTTTATATGTTACTATTAACTGTTTTAAAGGAGGTCGCATATGACATTTCGTGAAATCGAGAAGATACTTAAAGCAAATGATTGGAAACTGATCCGCCAGACAGGTTCTCATCGTCAATACCGTAAGGTTGGCGTAGCTTGTCCCATTGTGGTTCCAGATCACGGTGGACGCGATCTTACCATTGGTTTGTTAAAGGATCTCGAGAAAAAAACGGGCCTGTCTCTTCGGAGATAGGTCCGTTTTTCACATTATCCATTATAATAACTGCTATCCGTGTACTTACACTAAATCTGCATATCTTCTTATCTGCATTATAGGTCTACTCATATCCATCCTCATTAATAATGGTGGAGATCACAGAAAATTCCATACAATTTTCCCTTGTTGTTTTTTCCAGGGAAATGCTCCTGGCAATTTTCTTCATATCCTTTTCTGATAAGCCATCTCCTCCGATAATTTCCATACAGTATCCAACATTCTCATCAAAGATCCAGATAGTGTTTTCTCTATTATCCTCTACATACATTCGTTCCGCCTTCGTCTGAGCCTCCGCAGGACGTATCCCCTTAAAATAATATGCCCTGTTTTCTCCGATCGTCATTTTTTCTATGTCTTTGATATATTTCATCCGTACATTTTTCGCACGATTGATATAATACACACTGACCGAAAAATCCTTATCTGTATATTTTTCCATAGATTTCCATATTTTTTTCTTCTTTTTAGGATCTGTTTCTTTTACAAGCCTCTTCCTTAGTTTATTATGCTCCGCCTCTTTATATTGAAAAAGAACATTCCCGTAGTAATCCGTATACTTCGTTGGACGTTTCCAGATAGTATAATCCTTTCCCAGCCTCAATGCTTCTTTATTGTATGACAGCTTTACATAATAATTAGGATGGGCATTCCGGATATACTTTGCCAAAGTATCTTTCGCTTCACGCTCCATAGTATATTCATATCCCAGAGTTTCTCCGTATTTCTTATAAAAATGCAATATGGCCACATGGTCCTTTGCTTCCCTTTCCACGCTATAAGTAAAATGTGTATTCAGCTTCTGGGATGCATAACCTCCCACCGGAAGGATCACCACCAGCGCAGCGGCAACAATCGCTGCTGCCATCATAAGCCGCGGATGCTTATGCTCCGCCTGCCTTGTCTCACCTGCCCCAGTAATTTCACTCAGGATCTCACTTTTTCTCTCCCCCGATACCCTGACATGATCATACATATCCCGATAATCTTTTATACTCATAATATTCCTCCTTTTTTTCGTAGATGCTTTGCATCGAAGAAAGTGCGAGCAAAATCTCAAATTTTGCTCTGCAATCAACGCTGCTTTGTGGTGCCTGCGCCACAAACAGCCGTGTGATAAAATACTGCATCAGCAGTATTTTTCACACTTTCCTCCTTTTTTTTCGTAGATGCTTTGCATCGAAGAAAGTGCGAGCAAACCTAAAGTCCCACAACTCCCGGCTCCAGCGATTCCCGCAGCTTCTCCCTGCCCCGTTTCAAACGCATTTTCACTGCCGAAGTGCTGCACCGCAGGATCTGTCCGATTTCACGTACACTGTATCCCTCATAATAATAAAGATACAGCACCAGACGATACTTTTCAGGTAATGCTGCTACTTCCTTCCAGATTTCCTTTTGATCCTCCTGCCAGCCAAATATTTCCTCCGGTATATTCTCATCGAACTCCTGCCTTTTTTGATTCCAACGAGACCGCAGATGATCCTTTGACAGATTGACCGCTACCCGTAGCAGCCAGCGCTTGACGTGCTCCTCTGACGTAAATTCCCCCTCCTGACGATACAGCCGCACAAATGTCTCCTGTGCCACATCCTCTGCATCCGCCGGATTTTTTACGTAGGTAAAGGAAAGCCGGTAAACGAAATCAAAATGCCTGTTATAGCAGCTCTCAAACTCCTCTTTATTCAAATTTCGTCTCCCCCTTTCACTTGATATACGAATGATATTTTCAAAAGGTCACAATTCAGGCAAAATTTATACAAGCTCAAACCCCGCATACGGATCATCCACGATCCCGGATCTGGCGAGCCACATCCTTCCCGAATTCTTGTCAGTTTTCTGTAGTATATCTTAATTTCGGGAAACTACCAAGAAATAGACGGGAGTTTCGGGAAATTTTAGGAAATCTGTTTATTATTTCCCGAAATTTCCTACACACAAAAAAACGGCAGTGCTACTTTTTAACAGCACTGCCGTCAGGTACGGATCTATATTCGATACTCACTCTTCTGCTTATAGTCTTTCGAAAGCTGTAAAAACTCCCATTGTGTCTTTCAGCTGTCCCAGCTCCTTTTTCAGAGCCTTGTCATTGCAGCTGCCCGCTGCTTCTTTGTATGTCATCGCCTCAAGATGCACGGCAACCTTAGCTGTCTCTGTTTTTTTCCCTGAATCTCCCTGATAAGTGATCTTGCAGGTAACCTGTGGACTGTCCAGCACTTCATTTTTAACAGCTGCCTCTGCAATGATCTCCTCGTCCGTCATACCTGCGGTATTATTATCCCACAGCCGCTTGTAAAGCTCCTTAGACAATTTTTTCTCGTCGCAGATCGCTACTTCCACATCCTTTCTGTCCTGATCCTCGGCAGAGATTGTAAAAGATTTATAATACTTCACCTCTTTTTTGTCTGCTCCATCCGGTACAACCTCAATATCCACACCGTCGCTGACCTGCTTTGGTTCCTCACACTCCTCACCCTCGATCACGTAAGGCTTATTCTTGGGCTGCAGAATACGGAAACAGCCTTTATTGACGGAATAGGTAATGGTATCCATATTCTGTCCCTCGCATACCAACGGCAGATCGATCATGTAACCGATCTCGTTGTTATCATCCGAACCACTCCATGCCTCTCCGGTCAATCCTCCTGAATAAATGGCAGCCTGTGCCTCTCCCTTTTTCAGCTCCTTTACCTCGGCAGCCTTCACCTTCATTACAAAACCACTTTCCACATTCCGGGACGGTTCGCCGGCAGATATATCCGTTTTATGGGACAGTCCTGTATTGGATAATATCTGATCCGGCAGATTGCCAAAACCGATGCCTGCTACCAATGCTGCACATGCCACCAGCGCAACGGCCGGTCTCACATAATTTCTCTTTTTCTTCATATGATATTCCCCCTTTTCAAACTTTACCTTGATCTCATTATCGTTTACCTCCGGGGTAAGAGCCTGCTGTAAAATCTGGTCTAATCTTTTTTCATTCATATTACAAATCCTCCATTTGCCGGCAACCTTCATTCTCCGGGCCGTCAGGCATAATAACTGCCAATCTTGTTCTCAGGATACTCTTTGCTTTCCGCATCCTGCTTTTTACGGTGCTTTCCGGAATATGCAGACATTCTGCAATCTCCTTAAACTTTAGTCCCGCAGAATAGTAAAGATAGACAACTGTACGGTATTTTTGCGGTAATGCCCGCACCTGCCGCTGTACCAATTCTGTCATTTCTTTCTGCAAAAGCTGCTGCTCCGGTTCCTCCGACTTTTCCCCCGGCACCCGGCTTCCACCACTCTCCACATGCTTTTCATAGCTTTCAAACGCTGCGATCCTGTGTCTCCAGGCAAATTTCCTCTTTTTGTTTCTCCATATAAGGATGGAAACGGATAACGCATAGCTTTTCAAAGAATCCGTTTTATTTAATTTGTCCACCTGCTCCCACAGTGTCAGCATTGTGTCCTGGTAAAGATCATCTCCCTCTGCACTCCCCCCTGCATTCATCCGGCAGAATCGCAGAATATCTTTTCCGTTCTCTGACACAAACCGGTCAAATTCCTGTCTTGTCACGTTTTCCCTTTTCCTTTCCTCTTCCCTTGACGTCTCGGTTAGAATCCTTACACTTTAATATTGTAATAACCCAAAATAAAGTTTAAATTTTTGAAAAATATTTTCCTATACACAAAAACAGCCGATCGTACTATCTCCAGACATTAATATCCCTGAAGATAGTACATCGGCTGTTCTGACATGATCACTGATATTCTGCTAAAACGATGCATCCACGATCTTCTGCTGATTGACATCGATCACACCATATGTGTTCAAACGCAGAAAAGGAATCACGGGCAGACTCACAAAACTCAAGGTCATAAACGGATCGATCTCCTCCGGGATCCCCCATTCCCGCAGGATCGCTTTCATTTCCTCCAGCCTCTGATCCACCTCTTCCAGTGGAAGGGTAGACATCAGACCGGCAATCTGCAGTGGAAGGTCCGCAACGATCTCCCCATTCAGCGCGATCGCCAGACCGCCCTCATTTTCAATGACACGGTTCGCCGCGCAGGCAATGTCCTCATCGTTAACCCCGGCAACCACCAGATTATGGGAATCATGCCCCACACTTGTGGCAACCGCACCCTTTTTGAGACCATATTTTCCCAAAAAACCTTTGCCAATATGACCTGTATTTTTATGACGTTCCAAAGCGACAATCTTTACAATATCCTCATTCGGATCTACACCGTCGGCGCAGCCCTCCTGACATATCCATCCGGCAATCCGCTCTGTGGTAAGAAGCTCCCGGGCATTCAGATCGATCACCCGGATATGCTCTCCCTTCTTCTCCAGAGCAAGCTTGGAAACATCCACCGGATCCACATGAAAAGAATGATATACCCGTTCCTGTATCTGCTGTCCCATTTCCGGTACAGTACTTTCCACCAGACTTTTTCCCGCCTCAGCCGCAAGGACACCGTCCTTGTACACCTCCAGTACATTGAGATCCGTCAGATTATCAAGCACTGCAATATCTGCGCAATATCCCGGTGCAATGGCGCCATTGTTTACAAGGCCAAAATAAGATGCCGCATTATAAGTTCCCGCTTTGATGGCTGTAATGGGATCTACACCTTTCTGTACGGCTTTTCGTACAATGGCATCTATGTGACCGTCCCGGAGCAGATCGCAGGGATGCTTGTCATCTGTCACCAGCATGATCCGCTGGGCATAAGGTGCCTCAAAAAGCGGAAGCAGTGCCTCTAGGTTATGAGCAGCTGTTCCCTCACGCACCATGATCCACTGACCTCTTGCAAACTTCTCCTTTGCCTCCTGCGCGTTGGAGCACTCATGATCGGAGCGGATCCCTGCTGCCACATAACCATTAAGCTCCTGTCCCGACAACAGCGGAGCATGTCCGTCAATAATCCCCTGATGCTCCAGTGTCGCATTGATCTTATTCAAAATCGCCGGATCTGCCTGATCGACCCCAAAGGAGTTCATCATTTCCGCGAGACCGATCACGCGGTCATTGTCGAAAAACGGTGCAATATCCGCCGCTTCCAGACAGGCTCCCGCCTCATCCAGTCCGGTGGAAGGCACACAGGACGGCACCATAAAGAACACGTCCAATGTCATATCCTGTGTATATTTCAACATAAACTCAATCCCCTCACAGCCTGCCACATTGGCAATCTCATGGGGATCTGTAACAACTGCCGTAGTTCCATGGGGCAGTACTGCTTTCTCAAACTCCGTCGGTGCCACCATGGAACTCTCCAGATGAATATGACCGTCAATAAATCCCGGACAGAGATACTTTCCCGTCATATCCTTCTCAACTACGCCTTCATATGTTCCAATCCCGGCAATCATACCATCCACGACCGCCACGTCACCAACCTCAATGCTCTCCGTAAATACGTTAATAATATTGGCATTTTTCAACACCAGATCTGCCTTCTGTCTGCCATTTGCCACATGTATCAGCTTCTCATTTATTTTTTTATACATTATGATCGTCCTCCGTTCCATATCTGTATTTATCATTTTACCCCCCGCACTGTGATTTTGCAAGGAATTCCACACCGGCTATGACATATTATGACATGACAGATAACGCATTCTCAGGAATAACAAAAAACTGCCGTTATGACCGTACACAGCATAAAGAAAATCTTAGCTATATTTTCATTGTATTTCGCAGGTTTCCCCTGCCACATTCTCGTACCCAGATTATTCGACAGGATCACAGATAATATGCAGGATATCCCAAATGCATAAAGCATCTTCTCCTGTGACTGTATCATGGCAGACAACAACACTCCGCATACCACGGCCACCTCATGTATCACCAGATCTCCGGTCCTGTAAAACTCTCTAACTCCACACCACAAAAGCTCCGATATGATCCACATTTCCAGCACGCTCCAGATACTGCATTGGTGCCATATGCACGGAACAGCAAGAAGCATGACCATCCCTGTAATGCCCCGTAACAAAAGCTGGTTCCATCTTCCAAGGACAACATGTTCTCTTCGTTTCTGACGTTCTGCTTTCTCATGCGCTTTGTACTCCCCGTCCAGCGCCTGCAGTATCTCCTCATCCTCCGGGGAAAGCGGCTTCTCCTGCGCCTCATACTCTGCCTCCAGCTCATGCAGTATTTTCTCGTCCTCCGGCGAAAATGGCTCCTCCGGTCCCAGACCGCAGATCCCCAAAAGCTGATTCATTATCTTCATCGTTTCTCCTTTCCGCAGACAGCATCAACAGCCTGCTCTTCCTTGCCATAAAATCCCTGCTCGTGAAGCATTAAAACAAGAATACAAAACTCCTATGACATATAATGTCATAGGAGTCGAAATTTTAATATCGATTTTGATCCATTCCCCTGTACTGAGTCTGATATCCGTGATTCTCCTGAGGACGCATGTCATTAGGATACATGGTATCGGAATAAATATCTGTCTGAAGCTGCTTTAACATAGAAAATACCTTCTGGTAATCCGGTATATCATAAATTTTAAAGCCCTCGTGTTCATGATCCGAATGACCATTTCGTGTGTCCGTATTATAAGCAGTGTGTGCACACACCATGATCACATCCCCCACACCAAGCAGCTGATCAAAAATGCCCCGGTGGATATTGATATGAGACAGATCCGTAAACGGCTTCATTTCATAATTATAAGTAAACGCCCCTCCGGATATGTACACACCCTTGTCTGTAATAATAAACTCGGTATGCTTATACTTCAATATCGAAAAAAGCACACCACCTAAATAAATCCAAACCGGCATCAGATGTAGCAAAAAAAATCCCAGAAAAGCCAACCCAAAACCACCGGCCATCGCCCCTGCCGATGCCATACGAATCGTACCGATCATAGAGCCATCCACAAGAGCCCATATTACCGCAATGGGAAGCATGGAATTAAAAAAACTTTCCAAAAGAAAACATTTAAAATTCGGTCTCCCTCTCCATAAAATCTGTTCCTGATCTCCAACCATTAATTCTAAATCTGTTTTGTTCATTTTCATCCTCTTTCATAGTGCTTTGTTTTATATTTGTCTGACGAAACAGGGACTTCCCTTTTTATTGATTGTAACTGCCTGTTCTTCATATGTCAACGGCAGAGGCAAGATAAGCCTCCACATCCTCTCTGTTTTCCGCAATGCTGTCCATATCCACTCCGGCTGCCAGCACATATCCTGCCACCTGACGTACCTGACTGGACTGTGCCCTTCCCGTTTTGCACCAGATGGCAAAATGCTCACAGTTATTACTGATCAGACTGTACTTTTCCTCACCCAAGCGGCTGTATGCCCGCCGCACCGTCTCTTCCGGCGAAAAAACTGTCCAATCCTGCTGCTGAAAATTCTCATTATAATAGTCCATAACTCCATGAAAAAGAAATGATGTCTCTGAACGAAGCTTCACCGGAAATCCCGGCGCAAAACTAACCACAAAATAATCTTCTCCATCCTTTAAAAAGTCATCGATGCGGGTCACATGAATCGAAATCCTGCCTCCAAAATCTCCGCCTTCTCCGGCATAATGGATCACCCGCCCGGCCCCCACATAAATCCCGTAATGCTCATACAACTTTCTGGACACACCGATCACGTCCCCCGGCCGCACAAATTCATCCGCCATGAGCCGGTCCATTTTCTCCCGCATGGCCACAATGCTTCCATTGCCCTTCTGCCTTCCATTCTCATCCACAATTCGTGCTTTCCGTGATAATGTTCTCTGCTGCAATGCCCATCCATTCTGGTTCTCAATGGTCCTCCAGAGGGGACTTTCCCCATGGGTCTTACGTTCCATATTAGGGCAATCTCCCATCCGTTCTACCAGATCCTGTTCCAGATCCAGAAACGCCGTTACACTATTCGTAAAGTCATTCGAAATATCATTATAATCTGCCGACATTTTAATCCCCTTTTCTTTACCAATGATCCGGGTGCTTTATTCCGCAACCGAAAGTTCCCGGAAAATAAAAATCCCATCCCCGTGTATGTATTGTAACAGTATATACACGAAAATGGGAAATGTGCCTGTCTTTTATTGCTCAAAATATATGAGCTCTATCTGTGATGAATCATTTTAGGGCGCAGGCCTTTGGAAAATGTCCAAAGATAAGACTTCGCTACTGATCACTCACCACCTTCTGTGTGGCAGTCAGCCCTTTCTTTTGCAGCCATTTTTCATATGCTTTGCGCTTTTTGTCCGGAACCGTTACCACAGCTTTTTCATTGATACCGGCAAATGCTTTGTTTCCTACCTTTGCCCCTGTAAGACATGTGCTTTCCATACGGATATTACGGAGATTACGGCAGTTATAAAATGCCTTCTTTCCAATCTCCTCCACATTTTTTCCGATCGTGATCCTGGTAAGCTTTTTGTTATTGGCAAATGCCTTCGGCGCAATAGAGGTCACTTTGTATTTCACTCCTCCGATGGTGACTGTATCAGGCACTTTAATGTTCTTTTTGCTTTTTTCGGAGTTTTTCTGATATGCCACTGCAGGATTCTTTCCGCCTGCCTTTGTCACCTGATAGGAAACACCTTTTTTCTCTAAAAGCTTCGGTGTAGAACTCGTGACAGGGGCTGGCGTTATGGCTGCGTCCGGCTCCTTTGTTGGCTCCGTCGTTTCACTTGGATTTGGTGCCGGTGTTACTGTCTCCTCCGGTTTCTTTGTTGGTTCCGTCGTTTCACCCGGACTTGGAGCCGGTGTTACTGTCTCCTCCGGTTTCTTTGTTGGCTCCGGCTTTTCGCTTTGACCCGGTGCCGGTGTTACACTCTCCTCAGGCTCTTTCGTTGTCCCGGGCTCTCTGCTTGTTTCCGGTTTTTCACTCTGACCCGGTGCCGGTGTTACGCTCTCCTCAGGCTTACTCGTTGTCCCGGGTTCCCTGCTTGTTTCCGGTTTTTCACTCTGACCCGGCGACGGCATTACGCTCTCCTCAGGCTTACTCGTTGTCTCCGGCTCTCTGCTTGTTTCCGGTTTTTCACTCTGTACCGGTGCCGGTGTTACACTCTCCTCAGGCTTTTTCGTTGTCCCAGGCTCCCTGCTGGTTTCCGGCTTTTCACTCTGACCCGGTACCGGTGTTACACTCTCCTCAGGCTTACTCGTTGTCCCCGGCTCCCTGCTTGCTTCCGGTTTTCCACTTTGATCCGGCGACAGCGTTATTGCCGGAGATACCGTTGGTATCTGGCTTGGAGCATCTGTCGGTACCGGAGACGGCGTGACTGTTTTTTTAATAATATACTCCGTTTTTGCAGTCACTCCTCCTGCCGTGATCGACGCCGTGATCGTCCCCGGAGATGTGAGATCCGTCGTTTCCTGTCCCTGTCTTGTATAGACAATTTCATAACTTTCCTTCTCTCCGATCCATCCATCGCTGTACTCACAGGATACAGAGGCAACGTGAGATTTTCCGTCATATTCTATGGATATTGCTCCCGCCGTTACCACTGCGGTGACCGCATGCTCTGTATTCTCCCGGCATACCGCCGTAAGTACATTGCCCTCCGCCGAATACACCAGATCGTGCACCGGCACATTTGGCTCATGATTCGTATATTTCCGGGTACATCCATCATATCTCACCCGGACTGTATCATGATCCGGTGCCATCACCGGAAACAGATCCTTTACATAATCCTCCGATGAATCACCATCAATATTCTGATACCATCTCTGTGTGCCGTCCGTGACACCGCCATTCAGCTTCCAGCAGATTTCGCCGGAAGCAAACTGCTCCGCGGTTCTTCCTCCGTCCTCTGTCTCTTCCTTTGACAAATAGTAAGAATCCTCGATGGTTCCCTCGATATTTCTTGCCAGCTCATATCCCTTACCGTCACCTGTTATGGAGCTGCCCGACGTATAGCAATGGCGGATCTGCCCCATATTCCATCCGGCGATGATGCCCTTATCCACCAGAACCGTCTGGCTGTCATCCTTTGACGTCACATCCTCCGGTATTTCCATTGTAATAATAGATACCTTTTCAAAACTACAATTTTCAATCGTACCGTGGTTTCTGCCACAGATCACTCCGGTACCGTCAGCATCATTATAGTTCCTCTGGAAGGTAATATTTTGAAACTGCAGATTTTTCACGGTTCCGTGCAATTCCCTTGTAATACTGTAGGAACCATAGGAAATATCTTTGGTCAGATTTTTGATCATGTGGCCGTTTCCATCGAGAATCCCTTTATAATATCTTCCCGTGATCAAGGACCAGTTGTTCTTATCCTCCAGATCCAGATCCGTCTCCAATCGGATATTCAGATCACGGCAATTGGTAATAAACGTATTTACTCTGGATGCATCCTCCTCCGTCCTGATCAAAAGCCACCATTGACTGTCTTCCTTTACTGCCGGAATCCTCATAATCTTCATATCATATGTGACTTCATCTCCGGGATAATATAATTTCCCCGGATAGCTCGGATCACAATAAAGATAGCCTTCCTCCAGCTTTGTGCCGTATGGTACATATTCTCTCTCCCCATTATTGATCGTCAAGGCATATTTTTTCGGTTGTCTGGTCAGATAAATGTCCATATCCCCGGTAATCTCTGTGTCGTCCTCTATCACTTCGCCGTCCTTTGTCCGGTACGTGTATTCATACTGCGGATCGTTCCGGAACAGCTTTGTGATAACTGTCCCCTGTGCCACCCGGATTTCTTTCGTCTCTACCTCTTCTTCCCCTTCTTTGATATGCAAAGACACCTGACAACTCTGCTCCTCTGACCTTACCATCTTTGTTCCGTCATATTGATAGACATATGTCTCATCATCCACCCGGATCGCATTTTTGCCCTCGGGCAGCATCATCCGGACACTCCCTGTCCCGGTCGGAGTATCTGTCACCGTCCTGCCGTTCACGGCCGTGATCTGTGCATTGGCCGGCAGGTCCTCCAGTGTCCGGAGAAAAAGCTTATTGCCGCATGCATCATCAGAATAAGTAAAACGTCCGCTCCACCCATCCGGCAAGCCGGAAATATCAAATGTTCCACCCATGATTTTGGGCGAAGCTCCCTGAAAAATGTTTGCCTCTTCGAAAGAAATAACGTCATCGCCATATTTTACACCGTCATATTTTATAACACCACCTGTGATCGTAGTAGATTTATTTCCATCAAACACAGTCAGGTTCGATGCATCCGATTTTCCCTGAATCCTGCCTCCGGAAATCCTGATCCGGTCGGCACACATAGCTATATTGCTGTCGATTGCCAGAGTTCCTCCCGTCACCGCAATCTCGCCCAGATCATCCCCATACCGGCCTATGCCGCCGTCCAGACTTAAACTGCCGCCTTCCATATAAAACTTTCCCGTCCTCGAAGTATTTGTACCGATGGCACTAAGAAAAGAAACGATTTCTAATGTGCCCTGCTTCTCACTCTCCTCCAACTGTCTCATCCGCATAAGACCCGATACCGACACGGTCGCCGTATAATTGCGTTCATGCTCTGCCTCCAGCCTGGAGTCCTCTCTGGTATATATATTGGCAGTTCCGTTGATCTCCAATAGCGGAAACAATTTTGAATAAGTGGGACCGGTACAATAATTAATGTCACTGCAGTAGGCATCGTCATTCTTAATCCGGGCTCCATCAAAAATAATATCCGCTTCCACTCCCTCTGCAACGGCGATATGGGTGTCAACATACGCACCATTGACTTCATTGGAGCCTTTGATAATATAGGTCCCGTTTTTTGTAATATTGATATCAATAATATGAAATTCCTGTTTCTTGCCTCTGTAATCCACGAGCTTTTTGGTGGTGATCAGCCCCGTATCGGAAAGATCATAAGTCACCGCACCTTCCATTGAAAGCTCTGACATACTTACAACACCGCTTTGTGTCCCGGTATATGCAGATGCATTTTGTGTCCACGGCACACTGCCCAGCACGGTTGCAGACAATGTTGTAATACAGACCAGTCTGGCTGCGTTTTTGCGCATTTTACGACTCCTGTTTCTTCTAATCTCTTCCTTAATTGTAGTGATAAAATTTTTTTCTCATCTTCTTCCTCCATATTTTTTTGATAATGCCGGTAATATTCTCCCAACACCCTCTCAGACTCCCACGGCTTTATACTGCCCACATAATGAATGATCCGGGGCTCTGTCCTCTCCAGATCCCGAAACATCTGCCGGCTGTTTTCATTGCCGCTGCGCAGATGTTCTTCGATAAATGTCATGTAATTCCATGTGACATCCAACGGCAGAACCCGGCCATCAAAAAGCATATTCAGCACATCCTGATCACAGTAGGTATACTCATGCTCATTTAACAGCCTCAGGATCTCTTCCATAGAAAGCCTTGCTCTTGCCTTCTCCAGATCAAAGAGCAAAACTCCGGAGTTAAAATAATCTTCCGGCACTTTCATGCCCAGCGCATCCGTCCTGTAATTGTCTACATTGTACGGGTAGCCGTCAAAAAACACGGCCCGCTTTGTCCGGGAAAATACCCGGAACTCCTCTGCCCTGACCGCTGCAATCTCTGCTTCTCCCAGCTCCGTGTCATACAGCCGGCTTACGTCTCCGTTCACAATAAGATCGCAGTCCAGATATAATATACGCTGATACCTCGAAAAGGTGTCTCCCAGCAAAAGCAGGCGGTACACTGCTTCCACCGTGTAATAATATCCTACCTCCTCCGGCAGCCGGTCACTCCACGCCGCAACAGACAGCAGGCGTATCGTCACGCCCTCTGCCTCCGCTGCCAGCGCCAGCAGCTTCTGCTGATGCTCCTCTGATATATCCTTATGTAATATAAGAATATCGTAGTACCTCTCCCTGTTCCTGTTACAGAGCATGGAATAAACCGCCACCCGCAGATACGGCGCATATCCGTCATCACTTGCAAAACAAACCACCACCGGCTCATAGGCAGGCTTTACCTTAAAATCTTTCATGCCTTCTCCTTTCCTTTTTTTTCTCCCACCATCATGATACCCTATGTCTCACATAATTTCAATTGTATTTTCCATATTATTGACTTATTGCCCGCAAAACCCTATAATTTATACAATTGCACATATTAGCATCTGATATCACGAAAGCAGAATAAATTGACATAAATTTTGCTTTTTTGCCGTATCAGCAACATCAAGGAGGAATTTTAAATTATGAGAAAGACATTCAAGAAACTTTTATCACTGACACTCGCGACTACGATGGTCGTTGGTCTTGCAGGCTGTGGCAATACCGCTTCCAATGGCGGCAGCTCTGATTCCGCTGACAAGGGTGGCGGATCCGGCAAGACATACACCGTTGGTATCTGCCAGCTTGTACAGCACGAGGCACTCGACGCTGCCACAAAGGGATTTAAGACCGCTTTGAAGGATAAACTGGGAGACAATGTAAAGTTTGATGAGCAGAATGCGGCCGGTGATGCACCAACCTGTTCTACCATCTGTACTTCCTTTGTTACCAACAACTATGACCTGATCCTCGGTAATGCAACCGCAGCATTCCAGGCTGCCGTTTCCGCAACAGATAAGATCCCGGTACTTGGTACATCCATCACGGATTATGGCACTGCTCTTGACATCTCCGACTGGAAGGGCGTAACCGGCAAGAACGCTTCCGGTACCACAGACCTTGCTCCACTGGATCAGCAGGCAAACTGTATCGCAGAGCTGTTCCCGGATGCCAAGAACATCGGTATCCTCTACTGCTCTTCCGAGCCAAACAGTATCTATCAGTCAAAAACCATCACCAAGTATCTGGAGGACAAGGGATACAAAGTAAAGGATTACACCTTCTCTGATTCCAACGATGTTGCTTCTGTTACAAAGAATGCATGTGATGCTTCTGATGTGATCTATATTCCTACGGACAATACCGCTGCTTCCTGCACTGAGGCGATCAATAATGTAGCAGCTCCTGCTAAGACTCCCGTATTCGCCGGCGAGGAAGGTCTTGCAAAGGGCTGTGGTGTTGCTACCCTGTCTATCAGCTACTATGATCTCGGATATGAGACCGGTGAGATGGCTTATGACATTCTTGTAAACGGCAAGGATATTTCCAAGATGGAAGTACAGTCTGCTCCGAAGTTCACCAAAGAGTATATCGAAGATCGTGCAAAGGATCTGAATGTAACAATTCCTGACGGCTACGAGAAGATTTCTGCTGAATAATAATATTGGAGACAGCGGGCAATTGATTGCCCAGAAACGAGGAAAATATGTTTATATTAAATTATTTTGCTTCATTGAACCCGGTGGCATTTACCAATGCCCTGCCGGGTAATGTGGCACAGGGTCTGATCTGGGGTATTATGGCACTGGGAGTTTATATCACCTTCCGTCTCCTGGATTTTGCCGACCTGACTGTAGATGGCTCCTTTGCCACCGGCGGAGCAGTCACCGTTATGATGACCATAAACGGGCACAACATCTGGATCTCCCTGCTGTGCGCATGTATTGCCGGACTTCTTGCAGGTCTGTGCACCGGTCTGTTACATACGAAGCTTGGTATCCCGCCGATCCTTGCCGGTATCCTGACACAGATTGCGCTTTATTCCATCAATCTGAATATAATGGACCGCCACGCAAATCAGGCACTGAGTATTGATAAGTATGATCTGATCATCTCATCCCGCCAGCTCAATCATGCGATCATCGTGGGCGTTGCGTTTGCCATCGTATTGATCGCCCTTCTGTACTGGTATTTCGGTACGGAGCAGGGTTCTGCCATCCGTGCGACCGGATGTAATCCTGCCATGAGTAAGGCACAGGGTATTAACATTGATACCATGAAACTCATCGGTCTTGCCCTTTCCAACGGAATCGTTGCATTGTCCGGCGGGCTTCTGTCCCAGTACTCCGGTTTCTCGGATGTGAATATGGGACGAGGCGGTATCGTAATCGGTCTCGCTGCAGTTATTATCGGAGAGGTTCTCGGAGATGCTATTCTGGGCAAGCACATGGATTTCAAGGGACGTCTTACTTTTGTAGTTCTTGGCGGTATTATCTATTACGTAGTGATCGGTATCGTCCTGTGGCTGAAGATGCCTAGTGATGACCTGAAGCTTTTCACAGCCATCATCGTAGCGATCTTCCTTGCAGTTCCTTATCTGAAGGGAAAGAGTAAAAGCTCCTTCAAGAAAGCCGGCAAGCGCTCTGCTGCCGCTTTAAACAGCGCATCTGCAAAGGAGGGCAAATAAATGTTAGAGATTCGTAATGTACATAAAACCTTTAACCTGGGAACCATCAACGAAAAACATGCCTTAAACGGCGTTGACCTCACCTTAAATGAGGGCGATTTCGTTACTGTTATCGGCGGTAACGGTGCCGGAAAGTCCACCATGCTCAACGCTATCGCCGGTACATGGCCGGTGGATGAGGGTTCTATCCTGATCGATGGCGTGGATGTAACAGGACTTCCGGAGTTTAAGCGTGCCTCCTTCCTGGGACGTGTATTTCAGGATCCTATGACAGGTACAACTGCCACCATGCAGATTGACGAAAATCTGGCTCTGGCAGCACGCCGCGGTCAGCACCGTGGTCTGAAATGGGGTATCACCAAAAAGGAAAAGGCAAAATTCCATGAGCTTTTGAAAACACTGGAGCTTGGTCTGGAGGACCGCATGACCTCAAAGGTTGGTCTGCTCTCCGGTGGGCAGCGTCAGGCTGTCACTCTGCTGATGGCATCCCTTCAGAAGCCAAAGCTTCTCCTGCTGGATGAGCATACCGCGGCTCTGGATCCAAAGACTGCTGCTAAGGTACTGGAGCTCACCGACAAGATCATCAAGGAGAACCACCTGACTGCTATGATGGTGACACACAACATGCGTGATGCCATCGCACATGGCAATCGTCTGATCATGATGAACAACGGACGTGTCATTTTGAATATCTCCGGCGAGGAGAAAAAGAAACTGACCGTAGAAGATCTTTTGGTAAAATTTGAAGAGGTCTCCGGCGAGGAGTTTGATTCCGATAAGGCACTGCTGGGATAATCATCAACGTAACTAATCCGGTTTTTTAACAACTGTGTTAGAAACACACCGTTATTAAGGCTGTATATCTGCTGGTCCTTCCTCGTCAGATATACAGCTTTTTACTACTATAGAAAGAGAGACTTTTTATGTACCATTTTGGAATTATCGGAGCAGGAAATATTGCTCATAAATTTATCGAAGCAGTTCGTATGACAAAAAACGCCGACGTAACAGCGGTTGCCAGCAAGTCTTTGGAGCGTGCCAGAGATTGGGCCGAAAAGGAGGGGCTGAGCCGGTATTACGACAGCTATGAAACACTTCTGGCCAATCCTGACATTAACATTATCTATATCGCCACATTATCTAACGCTCACTATGACAATATCAAGGCGTGTCTGGAAGCCGGCAAACATGTAATCTGTGAAAAGCCCATGACACAGACCGCTTCCCAGGCACAGGAGATGATCACCCTTGCCAGAGAAAAGCAGCTTTTTCTTATGGAGGGCATGTGGTCACGCTTTCTGCCAAAATCCCTCCGGGTGCGCCGGTGGATTCAGGAAGGCAGGATCGGAGAGCTTCATCTGATGCAGGCAAATATCGGCTGGAAAGCCGACAAAACCTATAATAAACGATTATTTTATCCGGAACTCGGCGGCGGCTCCCTCTACGATATCGGAATCTATCCTATGGAACTGCTGCCCTATTATGCAGACCAGAAGATTACCCAGATACAATTTTTGAAAAAAGATTATTCTACAGGTGTAGATGATATTGTCAGCCTGAATCTACAATTAGAACGGTGCATTGCCAATATCCAGTGTTCCTTTACCACCAAAATGCCGGAGGATGCCTATCTATATGGCAGCGATGGCTATATCCATATCCCAAAGATCCATTTCGGCAACCGTGCACGCCTGTATGATCTGGAAGACCGGCTGGTGGAGGATTTCCATGAAGGTCTGGACAACGGCTTTTACTACGAGGTCTGCGAAGTCATTTCCTGCATCGAAAAAGGACAGACGGAAAGCTCCATCTGCCCATTAAATATGACATATGACAATGCAAAACTGTTTGATCATGTCCTGCGCTCCAGATAATTTATCCTTATATCAGGCACCTGCTGTCACTCCTTACGGGAGGCTCTCTCCAGACCCTTTCCGTACAATGCCGCCAGCATCTGCTGAAATAATGTGGCGATCAGAACCGGAAAGATAGCTTCTCCCGGAAAAGAGCTGGTTGCGATCACAGCTCCGGCACTGATATTGCGCATTCCGGCTCCGTACATCATAGAAACCTGTGTCTGCCGGTCCTGATGGAACAAACGGGCGATCACAAGACCGGCTCCATAGCCCCCTGCTGCCAGAAGAAACATAAAAACGGCTACCAGGATCCGCTGCCCATTCATGTGACGGACATACGGCGCAACCCCGGAGGAGTTTGAAGCAACGACAAACATCAACGCAATTTTAGAAAACGGTGCCAGTCTGGACGGCCATGTCTCCCTGACACGATCTGCGCTGACCTGATTTAATGTCATTGCAACAATCGCCGGAAGTGCAACCATAAAAACAAGCTGGCTGATCATATGGGTCATATCAATATGAACCTTCGATCCCACAAAAATGCTAAGCGTGATCGGAATGATCAACGGTGCCAGAACCGTATCTACCACCACAAGTGCCAGCGAAACCGCCAGGTTTCCATCATAGATCATCACCCACATTAAAGCACTGACAGCCGTAGGAACCGCAAATTCCAGCACCATTCCCGTGACCAGATCGGGATTCCCCGGAAATGCCAGGGTTCCCACACCGCAGACAATCCCCGGAATCACCAGATGAAGCAGCGCCATCACGATCAACAGCGGTGCCGGATTCCGGAATACATTTGCCACATCACGGAATCTGGATTTGAGTGCTCCGGTAAACGTCATAAATGCAAATACATAGGGAACAAAGGGCACACCATGCTTTGCAATCTGTGGAAACAATACCCCAAACGCAAGACACGCCGGCGTAACCAGCGCCATCCATTTTTCTATAAAGCTGTTAAATCGATATAATGTTTTCATTTGCTGTCATCCTCCTTCGTGTTGTAAACGGACATTTCCCGATATAACTTCTTTGCGACAAAATCAATATCTTTAACTCCATAAATATATTCGTCTGCATTCTTCTTAGGAGACAAAAATCATATTGAAAACCGTGCCACATCAGAAACCGTCTGGGCACAATTTATTTTCTGGTGTGGGAAGTTTGAGTTACTTATATTTTTACTGCATATTTTATTATATACATTTCTTTATACATACTCAATATATTTATAATGCCTTATTCCCCTTATTTCCTAAAAAATCCAAGAAGATCACACTGGAATTTGAGACAAACTTCTGGTCACAGGATAAGATCATATTTGTCGCTAAAAAATAATTATTTATGCCGTTTATTATATGTTTTATTACATATCTACAAATAACTTTTTCTTTTTTGTGTAAATTGCCGGTAGTTTTTTTATTATAAACGAGTATAATACTGATTACAAATAACACAGGCTCACTTGCTAGCATGTGTTTTTGGCCGGCGAGGCCACAAATGAAAAGATACTTTGACCGACGAGGTCGCTCTGTTTTTCAGAGTAGGGTATGGTTAGCGCTATACCCTTTTTTCATACATAAAAATAAAGGAGTATTATTTTTTGAAAGAATATCTAAAAGCTCAAAACAAAACTACAGACGCTATTATCTCTAACATCTTCACTACAGATGAACTTAATCGCTTTTCTAAATCCGATTACCGCTGGGCTGATAACCGAACAAAACAATATCGACACAGAACTGTCAGCGTTAATCGCATCTTATATCAACATCCCGGTGTAATTCCTCCTTCTTCTGATACATATAAAAAAATAGAAGAGCTGGTTCTCCAAAAATATTTTCCTGATTTTATTTATGAATATACACAAATAAAGCAGAAACTATCCGATACAGAAACAGCTCTCCAAATAAAAGAAGAAGAATTAAAATCCCTTTCCACTTATTAATTGATCACCCTTCTATTCCACCCCTTTGATCCGTTCCACCACGGTTCCCTGTCGTTCCAGCACCTTCCATGTTACCACCGGAATTGCAATGCAGACCACAAAGCTGATGGCCGCTGCCAACAGAAGCGGTACAACCGGCACCAAAAACGAAACGCCCCGGTAATTCATTGTCTGATAGATCAGATAGACGATTCCCATTCCTGCTGTCAGCGTAAGCCCCCATGCTCCCCCTGCATAAAGAGCTCCTTCCCGGACAAGCATTCCCATGAGCTGCCGGTCAGTCATGCCGACACTTTCCATTACCGACAGCTCCGTCATCCGGCTCTGCACGTTTACCACAAAGGTATTCATATAGTTCATGATCCCAATAAACGCAAGAATCAATACAATACCCATTCCGATCTGAGGCATGTTGCCCTGTGCCTTTCGCATTTCGTCTGCCTCCTCGATCTTGGATTCCCAGGAAAAGTCCCTTGCATTGGCATCCTTCTTCAAAAGTGACAAAACCGCCTTCTCCGTCCCACGGTCATACTCCTTCTTATAACAGATCCCCGCTTTCAGAATAAACGCTTCCTCGTCAAACGACTTCACCACCTGATCGCTGACAATGAGTGTTGGGGGATATCCAAGAAGTGCTGTGTAATAGGAGTCATCCGTTACCCCCGCCACCGTAAAGCTTTTATTCTTTTTGCTGTTCCGATAGAGCGTACATGTCACTTTTTTGCCCACGAGATCCTTATCGGCAAGCTCCAGTCCATTCCGGTAAATAATACACGCCTTTCCCGCAAGGAAATCCTTTTGGGATATGGACGTTTCAAACGTCTGATTCAGACGATCAAATTCCTGTTCGTCTATGCCAAGCAGACTGGTTCCAAAGTTTTCAGGATGCTCCCGGTACTCCTTTCGCTCCTTTTCATAAGGTATGCTCATCCATTTTGCATAAAATTCCTTCATCCACGATTCCATGAAATCCGGTTCCCATGGAATGGTAATCTCCGAAAATAACACTGCATGCATCTCGGCAATGTCTTTCCGGCTGCGGATCGACTTCACCAGGGCGCTGCTAAAAATATCTTTCCGGTCCTTTGCCTTTTCCTTGGTGCCTGTATCGTTTTGGATAACGAGATCTGTGTCCATGTTATTGGACACGATCGTGCGCGCAGCCTGGCCATCCAGCATTGTGACAACACAAAGATACACGGACAGGCTCATTGCCAGAGACAAAAGAACCATCACAGTCCGTTTTTTATCCTTCACAAACTGCTCCAGGGAAATCCGTGTGATGACATTCCCACGCGTTGCTTTTCTGACTCTCCTCGTTCCCGATGACGAACGGTATCCCAGTGCTTCCAGCGGAGAAATCTTTGCCGCCTTTCGCACCGGCTTCCAGCCCGCCAGACCGATCGTAAGCCCCGCCAGCAATATGGTCACCACCAAAACCGCCGGGTGAAACTGTACACCGATCGCACCCACATACCCCTTCCGTATTCCGAGACTTTTTACGATAACCGGAAGCAGAAAAAACGAAATAAACGCTCCTGCCACACAGCCGCTTCCGATGCCTGCAGATCCTACCAGCAGCAGCTGTTCTTTCAGCATACCCCTGATCTGCCGCTCCGTCATGCCGATGGTCTGAAGCAGTCCATAATGCCGTACCCTGCCTGCCACAGAAAGATACATAATATTGTAGATCAGCAAATAAGCACACAGACAGGTAATGATACCCAGCCCGATAAGTCCTTCAAGGATCTTAACGGATTCCCCCAGATCTGAGACAAAAAAAAGATTCTGCTGTTTCCCCAGTTTCATACTCTTTATAAATGCATTCTGCGTTTTCTTTGTCATCAGTCTCTGACGAAAGCTTAAAAAATATCTTCCGGATGCAGCATCGGAACGCTTCCATCCCGACTGCTCATAAAACGCTTTGGACATATAGAACATCTTCTTCGTTCCGTAACCATCCCATATCCCGCTGATCCGGAAGGTTCCCTTCTGTACACCATTATACTCCCCATAAGTCACGGTAATGGAATCACCGACCTTAAGCTCTCCGTAACCGCATCCCTCTAATGCCTCTTTTGTCACCATGATCTCATCTTCCGCAACCGGATATTTCCCCTCTAACTTCTCCCTTGCCGGTTTCATCATTTTTGACCAGTAATTTTCATCTGCCCAGCCAAGTCCGACGTTCGGCGTATTATCGCGGTCCGTTTTCTCGACCCAGCCGCAAAGACCAAGAAAGCCTGTCAGCGTAATATCCGGATTCTTCCCGCACTTCTGCGCCTGTTCCCCTGTTACACCATACATGATCGCATCAAACTCCGCCCCGGACAGCCGGATGTTTTGAATCTTCTGCAGCTTAAAATAAGTGACACCTACCGTAAAGATTGTAAATATCATAAAGGAGGAAAGAAAAATGGCCAGAAATAACGTCACAGTCCTCCTTTTGCCTGTCTTCAATGAATGACGTGCCATTCTCTTAATAACAGCATTGTTGGGATTTTTAAGCATCAGTATCACTTCCCTTCCGTGTGTCCCCTACGATCCTGCCGTCCTCAATATGAACAATACGGTCGGCGAGCTGGGCAATATCCCGGTCGTGTGTGATCAGGATCAATGTCTGACAAAACTGCTTTGCAGCCATCTTTAAAAGCCCCAGCACATCATGGCTGGTGGCACTGTCCAGATTGCCGGTGGGCTCATCTGCCAGAATAATTGCAGGCTTCGCCGCAAGTGCTCTGGCAATTGCGGCTCTCTGCTGCTGCCCTCCCGACAGATTTCCCGGCAAAGTGTCCTTTTTTTCGGTCAGGCCTAATAACTCCAGTATTTCTTTGACATACTCCCGATCTACATGTCTGCCGTCCAGCTCCACCGGCAGGATTACATTTTCGTACACGCTCAGATCCGGCACCAGATTATAATTCTGAAAAATAAAACCAATATTTCTTCGCCGGAAAATAGCAAGCTGCTCCTTCTTTAATCCCAAAAGCGCCTTGCCATCTACCACAACTTCTCCCGAAGTGGGGATATCAAGACCACCCAGCATATGAAGCAGTGTACTTTTTCCTGATCCGCTCTTTCCGATAATGGCCACAAATTCATGCTCCTTCACACAAAAATCGACGCCATCCAAAGCTTTTACCGTATTGTTTCCCATTTCATAATATTTCCTGAGATCTTTCGTCTCTACGATATACTGTCCCATGGTTTTCCTCCTCTTTCAACAGATATAATGCCATGGATCACTCCGGTGCCATACAATTTCCGGAATATTGCAAGCATCCCCAATCCCTGACTCTTACATCATATCATCGAAAAATCACAAACCGGTCTCAATGAAAAATCATCACAAAATTGTGACTTTTTATACAGGAAGATACAACCGGAAGCAGGCTCCCTTCCCTGCCTCTGACCGCACCTCAATGTAGCCCTTCTGTAATTCAATAATCCTTCTGGCAAGATATAGTCCGATTCCCACACCGGGTTTATCGTGAACCTCCGGTTCCCGGTAAAATCTCGTAAAAATCTGTGCCTGCCGTTCCACGGCAATTCCTTTTCCCGTATCCGCAATAGCAATCTGCCAGAATATCTCCTGTCTCTCCACGGAAAGATGAATCTGCCCACCGGATTCCGTATACTTCACTGCATTGTCCAATATATTGGACACCGCCTCCTGCGTCCATTTTCCGTCATGGGGCACCATCATTCCATCCGGACAATCCACAAACAGATCAATCTCCTTGGCCGCTGCCGCCGGAACCACATCCGCAACAGCACGACGGATCGTCTCTGACAGATCCTGCTTTTCCCGCCGGATCTGCAAAATCCCTGTCTCCAGCCGGGACATTTTTACCATACTCTGCATCAGAAAATCCATTTTTTCCGTCTGTTCACACAGCTTTGCCAGAAATCCGGCTCCCTCCTCAGAAAGCGTTTCATCCTCCAGCAGCTCCAGATAAAGCTTCATATTGGCCAAAGGCGTCCGTGTCTGATGGGAAATGTCCGAGATCAGTCCCTTGACCGTCTCCTTCTCCCGAAGACTTTCCTCCTGCTTTTTTTGAAAGACATGTTCTGCCTTTGCAAGCTGTGTCTCTGTTCGATCCCAGAGGCTGTCCGTCAGCTCTCCCTGCCGCTTCCATTCCTTTCCGGTTACAATGGCGTCCAGTGCCTGCTCCACCTTCCCGGCAAACTGCACCACCTCTTTACGCAAACAATAGTTTCTCCGCAAAAGCACCACTACCGCAATTCCCAAAGCCATCATTCCGATTCCAATTATCCAATCCATTGATATCCCACTCCATATACATTAGAAATATATTTATGCTCCGCATCCTCCAACTTCTGCCGCAATCGGTTTACATTTACTGCCAGAGCGTGTTTATCCACAAACTGACCGCCACTGTCCCATAAACGGTCCAGCATCACCTCGTAAGTCAAAAGCTGCCCCCGGTTTGAAAGAAACAGACGCAGCATCCGGACCTCCGTCGGCGTCACGCTGCACTCTCTGCCATCCACATATAATCTCGCCTGCTCCAGATCCATCCTCAGATGATCATCCTGAAACGCCAGACTGCCCGCCGGTGTCATTCTCTTTAAAATCACATCCAGTTTCTTGAGCAAAATCTTCATGGAAAAAGGCTTCGTCACATAATCCTCCGCTCCCGACTCATATCCTTCCAGCGCATCCTCCTCCAGATCCCTTGCCGTCAGATAGATCACCGGCACCTCTCTCTGCGCCTTTGCCCAACGGCAAAACGTGTAGCCCTCTCCATCCGGCAGATTCACATCCAGCAGCACCAGACAGATCTTTTCCCGGACAAATATTCTCTCTGCCTCCCGGATACAGTCTGCACGAAGCACGCCATATCCTGCTTTTTCCAGAGCATAACCGATCGTCTGATTTAAGTCCGGATCATCCTCTATGATCAAAATGTTCTGCATGTCTTCCCTCCTTTTTGCACATTGTACCACGGAAAGGATATAAAAAGAGAAAAAAAGCAAACAATCTCAATATTGTGAGAATGTTTGCTTTTTACGCTTCCAAATATTACATATTACATATATTCAAAAATCCGTTGACTCTATGTAAAATTTTTCGTATAATATTATTGAACCACTGAACCCGCAGATGCGATGTAGGTGGTGTTTTTATTTAGGATATATTACTAAACCGTATACATTTGATTCATTTGCTTTCAAGTTTAATCTACCTGATTTTTTCAAAGTAGCCATTACTCTCTTTACAAATACGCTATCAATTACATTCCCCACACGTCGTGGTAATTCTTCATTTCTATATTCCTTCTTAAAATATAAATGAACGAAAAATGACACAAAATCACATATTTGAATAAAATATGATTCTGCAGAATTCTTTTCCAAAATGTCTTCTATCATATTGGTAATCGGTTGATTAACAAAGCCATATGAATATTTGGATTGAATTGGATTAAAAGCCCGAATTGCTCTGGCCGTCTTTCTCATCGGTGCAATTCTACCTTCATCTGTAATAATAACGTAATCCCACTCTCCATTACTATCATTTTCGATACGTTGAATATTATACTTCAAAGCATTTTCCAGTACATGATAATTTCCATCTTTAAACCTGGTTTTATCAATAATAACATTAACTATTTTCAAATCCATATCCGCAATCGTTAAAGTAAATGCTTTTATTATTTCCTGTTTCACTTCTTTGGTCCATTTATAATTGCGATATGGATTTTTGTCTGTCAAAAAATGTTTCGTATGCATTTCTTCTGTAACATGGAATCCATACTTATCTCGTAGTTCTTTGCGTAAGCTGCGCATCAGATTAAAATTTCTCTGCCAACTTTCTGCAGGCATATATAGACTGGTCAATATGAAATGATCCGATGACGTTGTTGTCACTCCATCATCCCCTGTTTCATCAAAATATGCAATATATGTTTTCATTGACTTCCTTCCCTTATGTAAATAATCACTCTCTTACCTTGTGTCTAAAATAATCATCAAAAATACTTATGGTAATAGTATATCATTTACATTAGGAATAGCAAGGGGACTCCTTCTTGTTTCCTCTCTTTTTATCCCCTTACCGGAAATCCCGGATCCGCCGCAGCGCCGGCAAAGAATTTCCGTCATAATCAAACAATGCCTGATTGGCCCATTCATTTCCTCCCGGTCCTTCCTCGCCGGTATAACGAAGTGCCGCCTCCGTGGCCCATCCGCAGCCCGGCACCGGAATCCATGCCGGCTCCCAGTAGTAAAAGCCCAGACCGCCGGGAACAGACTTGATCCTGTGCATAATATCCTCCATAAAATCAGCCTGCCCCTTAGGAGTCATAGGATATTCGAGATTTTCCACAAGCTCTGGTTTTGTCGCCATACCCTTTAAGTTTTTATCCGGATCACCCTCCCGGTCACGGTAATCCTCCATGGTAAATCCCATAGACACCTCCGCTACCACCAGCTCTTTCTGATAGCGTCTCGCCAAATCCCGCATATTGTATTCCAGCTGATCCAGCGTTCCATGCCAGAACGGATAATAGGAAAGACCGATCACATCAAAATCCTCCCCACGCTCCATAAAATGATCAAACCATTCTACATAGATTTCATTGAAGCCGCCATTATCCAGATGGATCATAATTTTCACCTGATCATCCACCTCTCTGACACCACGGATTCCTGCATTAATATATTTTGCAAGCTGATCGAAATTAGGTTTCTGACCGGTCGGCCACAAAAGTCCGTTGGTAAGCTCATTTCCCACCTGTACCATGGTTGGGGCCACACCGGCCTCCCGCAGTGCCGTCATTGTACTGACCGTATATTCGTACACTGCCTCCTCCAACTGCTCCGGTCCGTATCCCTGCCATGCCTTCGGCACAATCTGCTTCCCCGGATCTGCCCAGAAATCACTGTAATGATAATCCAGCAAAAATCCCAATCCCGCTGCCTTTGCACGCTTTGCCATCCGGATTGTTCTGTCCAGATCATTTGTTCCTGCGCCATACGGATTCCCCTGTTCATCATAAGGATCATTCCAGAGACGCAGGCGGACAGAATTTACTCCGTACCGCTTCAATATATCCAGAAGATCAGCTTCCTCCCCAAAATCATAATATTTTGCCCCACACGCTTCTTCCTCCAAAAGCGTGGAAATATCCATTCCCTTGATTATTTTCATAGTCTTTCCTTCTCCTTTCCATATCATAGATTTACAACACAGGGGAGCTTGTTCCCCTGCACAAAATTTCAGATAATAACTCACAAAACGACAGCCCTGTGTCTAAATACAGAGCTGCCGTCCGAGACGATACAATTATATTTAATACATTAGGTATTAAAATCTTTTTTGATAAAATTACGCTTTCCCTTTATATTATTCCTGTTTTGCTTTTACCACCATCACACCATACGGTTCCAGCTTTACGGTGCCATCACAAATCTTCTGCGTCAGCAGATCTGTTCCATGGATTCCGTCTATCTGCTTTTCCTTTTCTTCCAGATTTAACA